>JAILIV010000046.1 GCA_024695105.1 Bacilli bacterium | reverse complement strand
TTCGATTTCTTCTGCGGAAGCCTTGCCATCGGCGAGGGCGACGGCGAGGAGCATGGTCTGCAGCATGTAGTCATACTGACGGAGGAAGATGTCCCTCTTGAAGTCGGTGTCTCCGCTCTTCTCGAGATAGGAGTCAACGGTTGAATTGAGGATGCCCTGGATTTGTTCATACGCTTCCTGGGCCTGAATGAAATTCTCATTCTTGGTGATGTCGGTCATTAAAATGCCTCCTGGGGTTTCTTTATTTTAATGGGTTTCTTTGCCCGATACCACTGGGTTTTGGCATTTCTTTAAGGTCCTCGGTTACGTTTTCCGCAAAAAGATGGTTCCACGTTGTTTCATTATATGAAAGCGGTTGGTAAAATAACTTCAATATGGCGCTGGACATGAACGTGCTTCTGCAAACACTGTTCCGCGAGCTCGGCAATCTCCCCGGGGACGCTTCTTTCGTCCATGCCGTTTTGATGCGGGCCAGGGAGCATTACATGCAGGGCGATTTTTCTGACGATTCGCTTCTGCACACGTTGGATTTCCTCGATGTCCATTACAAAGACCTTTTCGGGAACGTCGTCGCGGCGGGGAAGAGCAAAAGCGAGGACCGCGTGGTGGCGGAGGTCCAAAAGGCCGTCGCCAAGTTGAACCAAGACAACGTTCCTTTCGTCGTTTACGGGCATTTCCTCGACCGCCTTCTCGCCTTCATGGGCTATCCGGTGGAAAACGAGGACTACCAAAGCCTTGCGGGCCCGTTGCACATCGATGCGTTCCGTAGTTTGGGCGCCGTGCTTCAAAACGATGCCGACTTTGCCTTCAGCGCCGACCGCAAAACCCTTAAGGGCTATAACGGCAAATCCAGCGTGGCCATCATTCCCTTTGGGACGGCTTCCATCGACGATGGGGCGTTCCGCAACAACGGAAGCGTTCGATACGTCGTGGTCCCAAATTCGGTCCGCCGCATCGGAAGCAGGGCGTTCAACGATTGCCCGAACCTCGCGGAGGTTTACCTCCCTTCCGGAATCACTGACATCCCGGATTACATGGTCGCGGGATCCCAGGGTTTCCATCTGATTTCGCGCCAAGGGATCCAATCCGTAGGCAAATACGCCTTCTCGGGCACTAACGTCCCCTGCGGCGCGATGTTTTCCCAAACCAAATTTTATGACGAGGGCGCATTCAAGCATTGCCCCAAAGTGGGGGCGTTGTCCTTTCCCGCGGACGTGCGTTCCATAGGAAAAGACGCGTTCCAAGAATGCTCCAATCTATCGGAAGTCACCTTGCCAGGCAAAACCTCGGTCGGGGATGGCGCTTTCGCGAATAACCCGAACCTTCTTAAAGCCGGCGTCGCCTTCCCAAACCTTGGCGCGGGCGCTTTCTCCAATTCCGGGCTAGCCAAACTGGCTTTGGGGCCTGGCAAAGTGGGGGACTGGGCGTTCAATGGGTGCGCCAAATTGGCGTCCGTTTCCTTTAACGGCGACATCGAAATCGGCAAGGAAGCCTTCCTGCGTGCCCCGATTCCCTCCCTTTCCTTCCATGCCGCGAAGATCGGGCCAAGCGCTTTCGCGATGGACAAGTCCCTAAGGAAGCTATCCTTCACGGGCCAGGCGACCATTGGGCCTAACGCCTTCCGCGATTGTTCTTCTTTGCAAACCGTCGACTTCGGTCCGCTACCCCCCTTCGTGGCGGATGACGCCTTTGCGGGGTGTGGTTTGGAGACGCTTACCCTCAGTCAAGGCGCTTTTAAATCGGGGTGTTTTGCTTCCAATGAGAAGCTACGTGAAGTCAACATCACGTCCGAGGCGGTACTTTTTAAGCCAGGCGTATTCAAGGGATGCTCCAATATCAAGATGCTTCTGTTACCCTCCTTTTCCAATAACGAAGGGCTTTCCTATTTCGGGCTTTTCGGCCGGGAATCCTTCCCTGGGGCGGTGGAGCTTTCGGTCAACGGGGATAAGTACTATTCCCCAAAGTTGGAACGGTTGGGGATCGCCGAGATCAAACCTTCCCAGCCGCTTCCCTCCGGCGCCTTTGCCCGCGCGCTTCGGGTCAAAGCCGCGAAATGCATCCCCGCGGATCTTTGCGTGCGCATCCAAGGCGTGGAACAACTCCTCATCGGCCCCGAAGTCGAAGCCTTCGACCCCTCCTTTGATCCCCATGGGGCCACCGTTCAGATCGACCCCGGAAACAAATTTATCCGTCATAAGGACGGTTTGCTTCTTAGCCCCGATGGCAAGGAAGTCAAACTCATCCTGGATCCTTCCTCTTTCCGCCCCGAGACCTTGAAAGGCTTTGCCTCGGTTTCCAAAGGGGTTTTGCACGATCTCCGGATTTCCCGTCTGGTCATTGGCTCGGATGGGCCTTTGTTCGCCACCGGGGCGTGGCAAAGGTGCGCAGTCGAGGAATTGGTCATCGAGGACGTTTCCCGCCTTTCCCCCGACGCCTTCCAAGGCTGCTCCGCGAAGAAAGTCACGATCCATGACGCCAGCAAAGCCGTACCCCTGGGATTGCAGGGCAAGATCGAGGCGCTGGAAACCAAGACCATCGACCCCGCGTTCCTGCAAACCGTGCTTGGCCAAAAGGTCGAGGTGCAATCCTTAACCATCTTGGATTCCACCTTAAATAGCGGAACCTTCTTCGGCGCGAAGTCCGTGACATTGCGCCGTTGCGCGTTAAACGGAGTCCAACTCCACGGCGAGCGCATGGAGTCCCTTGAGTTTGAGGGGTGCTCTTTCCAAGGCGTGTCCATCACCGGATGCGCGATCGGCTCCTTGCGCTTGGTCCATAAAGACAGCAAGGGCCTAAGCTTCGAGGCCTGTCGCATCGAGCAGGCGGAATTCATCTCTTCCGCCCCCGTTGCCTTGGATGCCTTCCACGGCGCGGGAACGACGGCCACGATCACCACGTTCACGGTGCGCACCCCGAAGCTTCTTTCCACCCCCCTCTGTCTATTAGACGTGGAGACCTTGCGCTTGGACGTGGCGGAAATCGAAGACGGGGCGCTGACTGAAGTCCATTGCACCCGTATTCAACTCGGACCCAACCTTTCCAAAATCGGGAAGGAGGCGTTCCGCGAGTGCGACTATTCCTCCATCGATCCCCATGAGCAAAGCTGCGTCTACATCCATCCCCAGGTTCCGTTCTTGGTGGACAAAAACGACGGCATCGCCTTCGTGGCTTTCTCCAAGGACGTGCGTTCGCTTTTGTTTGGCCACGGCATCGCCGATTACCATCCATCTTTATTGGCGGGCCTAAAGGAAAGCATCGAAAGCGTCCACATCGAGGATGCGCCTTTCTTTGGGATGTCGAGCTATGGCGGCATGACCCATCTGCGTCATGTGTCCTGCGAGGATTTGGGCACTTCGCTTAGCGGTGCCTTCCCGGATTCGCCGATCGAGGAGGTCGAGTTGCTAAGCGATTTCGTTTCGGACCATTTCCTGGATTATATGGACCGCCTGAAGAAAGTGACCGCCCGAAAGCCGTTGAAGGCACTAGGCGAAAACGCCTTCTCCAACTGCGCTTCTTTACGGGAAGTCCCCGACATGTCCCTAGTGGAAACGGTGGGGGATTTCTGTTTCTCCGGTTGCTCTTCGTTGCAACGCCTTTCCCTTCCCGAGGCGAAATCCATTGGGGGAAGCGCCTTCGAAGGAATGCTTTCGTTAGAGGAATTGACCCTCCGCGTCGAAGGGCTTGGCGGTTCTATGCTCGCCGCGAAGTTCTCCATGATGGGGGGCGAAAGGACGAAAGAGGTGTCCTTGGGTGAGGAATGCTACTACGTTCCCGCCACGCTGCGTTCGATTCGCCTTGCGGGACTTGACGTTCCCGCTTTTGCGTTCCATGGCTTCGAGGATTGCGCCATCGAGTGCCTTGACCCCATCGAGAAAGCCGGGGAAGGCGCCTTTAAGGGATGCAAATCCCTACGGGTCGACTTGCGTAGGCTCGCCATTGCGGGGAAAGAATCCTTCGCCGGAACCGCGCTAACGGAGGCCAAACTTCCCGAAATCGTCGAATTGCATTCCCGTTGCTTCGCGGATACGCATCTCACATACGTTCACCTTGGCGCTTCCTTGCGTCAAAATGAGCTCGATGCTTTCGAAGGCAATGTGTTCTCCTCTCCCGAGGCGATCCAGCTCGATCCCGGCGCGTTCTTCGTCGCGGATGGGTGCCTTTGCCATAAGGACGAGTTGCTCAAAGCCTTGCCGATCCAAAACTATCCCGAAAGCGTGGCCATCGGCCCAACCATACGGCGTATTCGCGAACGGGCCTTATCCAACCTTCCTTCCCTTCGTTCCCTATCTTTGCCTTCTGGCGTCGAAGTGGGGGAGAACGCGTTGGATGGGCTCACTGGCTTAGAAAGCCTAGAGGTTGCCGCCGGCGTTACTTTCGTTGGTCCCATTGTAGGCGCGAAGAACCTGCGTTCCTTGCGTCTAGGGGCGACCTCGTTCCTTAAGGGAAAAGCCTTGTCCGCGCTTTTGCCCGATAGCGCAAAACTAGGGGAAGTCCGTCTTTCCCAAGAAGAGCTTTGCGCGGAAATGTTTGACGGATTCGATGAGATTTCCGACCTTGAACTCGCCACTTCGTCCGCAAAACTCCCTCCAAAGGCGATTTCTTTGCCCCGTTTGCGCCGCTTCGTTTTGGCCGCGCCTAACCTTGTTTCCCTTCCCCGTGACACGATGCCCCTTTTGGAAAAAACCGCGTTACGGGAACTAGACCTTTCGGGCTGTCCGAAACTTGGGTATGGGGATTTCGCGTTGGCGGAAGCTTCCATGCTGTCCGATGTCCATCTCGCCGCTTTGTCCCAACCGATTCGGGAAGTGTTCCGTTCCCCAGACGCGTTCAAGGACGCGACGGTTCTCATCGATGGTTGCCCTTCGCTGGTCCCGTCTATGTTCGAGGGGCTTTCTGGCGTCCGTCGCCTGGAGATCGGGCGTTATGGCGGTTCCATTCCCGCGCGGGCTTTCGCCGGCGTCGTGGGTTCCATGGAACTATCGATGCCTTCCCCGGTCGAAGTGGGCGAGGAGGCGCTTTTCCGTTTTGGCGGCACGTTGCCCCAAGGCTTCTTCCAGGACATGGAATCCATTGGCCCACGCGCGTTCGTTTCCGCCGTATGCGGCGACGTGGATTTGCCGAAACTGAAGCGTTTGGGTGAGGAAGCGTTCCGCTCCGCCCACGTCACTTCGTTCCACATCGGGAAAATGTTGGACGTTTTGGGGGCACGCGCTTTGCCTAACGTCGCCTATGAAAAGCCCAGCCAATTCGGCATCGCCGCCCCTTCCGCGACGATCGATGGGTCTTGCGTCTATTTCCAAAACCGTTTGGTCCATGTATTGGATTACGAGGGCGCATCGGATTCCCTGCGTCTATTGGGCGCGGAGGAAATCTGCGCCGGGGCCTTTAACGGGGAACGCGTCACACCCATCCGCGCCGTGGAGGTCGAAGGCCGCACCACGGTCCGCCGAGGCGCGTTTGAGAACCTCGTTTCCTTGGAGCGGTTGTCCCTAGGCGAAGAGGTCGCGTTGGAACGGGGTGCGTTCTCTGGCTGCACCGGCGTCCGGGAACTTTATTTGGGCGGGTTGGTCGCCGTTACCGCGGATGAGCTTACCGAGGCCTTAGGGTCAATGCCGGAAGTGGAGACGTTCACCGCCACGCTTCCGTTGGACGCCATATCTTTCTTGGAAGGCTTTAGGAAACTCACGGACCTTACCCTGACTTTGGAACAGGAGGACCCCGGCGTTTTCGACTTCCGTTTCCGCGCCCCCAAATTGCGCAGGGTGACGCTGCTTGGCGAGAACCTCGTGGGGATGGACCCCAACGTCTTCGCCAAAGCCCCAGGCGTGGAAGAGCTGACGTTGATCGATTGCCCCTATTTGGATCCGAACCTGGCTTTCCTCTCCCCTTTGTCCCAATTAAAGACCTTGCTCGTGCCCAATACCGCCAAGCCGTTCTCCGCTTATGGGAAGTTCCCGCGTCTGAATTACGTGGCGTTTGGGAACTGCAAGAAGCTCGTCGCGTCCGCCTTTAAGGATTGGGCGTGCCCCTTGGAAGTCCATTTCCTCGGCGCGCCGTTACGGGAGATTGGGGACTATGCCTTCTCTGGCGTTTCCAAAGGGGTGAAACTGGACTCCAAAGAACTAAAGGGACTTCGCGTCATCGGAAGCCAAGCGTTCCTTGGCGGCAACATCGCTTTCAGCGAGGAAGCCACCGAGTTCGCGGAAGTGAAGGAAATTGGCGAGAGGGCCTTCTCCGAGGCAAGCTTCTCTTCGGAGGTCACCTTTGGTTCCAACGACCGTTTGCGTATCGGCAATAAGGCGTTCGCGAAGACCGGCTTTGAGAAGGACGTGGTCTTCTGCGCCAAAGCGGGTGGGATCGACATGGCGGAAGGGACTTGTTTCGAGGGGGCGAGCATCTGCGACATCACCTTCTTTGGCGATTGCGTCTTAGGCCCGAATTGCTTTGCCTCCATCCAATTGAAACGCAACCCGAAGTATGAGACCGCGTTGACGTTTGAGGGGAATGTCGTCTTGGGCGAAGCGTGTTTCGCCGAAATCGACCATGAGATATACGTACGTCTATTGAACGACGTCGACATTGAGGGAAAATATATATTCAAGGGCAGCAAGAAAGCGGTGGTGCAGTGCACCAAGGAGACGGCGAAGCATCTCGACGCCTCTCATCCGGAATGGCGGAGGCACGGCAAGTTTGGTTCCGCGCCCAACGCCTTCGCCCGCTTCTTCCGCGCCAACTTGATCAAAGTGGAAACCACATAAGGAGGACCCATGAACCAGTATTTCGGAGACGACGATTTAATCATCAACGCGTCCGCGCGTGTTCCTTTGTGCATCTGCGTGGACACTTCCCACTCCATGACCCACAAGGACGGGGACGAAGTCAACCGCTTCGACGAGCTTTTGGGCGGCCTTCAGGAATTGCTCCGCTGCATCAAGGCGGACGAACGGGTCGAAAGCAGCGTGGAGATCTGCGTCGTGGGCTTTAACGACAAACCTACCGTCCTCCACGACTTCGCGACCGTGGACTCCTTCGACATTTCCAAAATCAAACCCAAGCTCAACGGCTCTTCGGATTTGGGCGCGGGCGTGCTTTATGGCCTTGGCCTATGCGACCAGCGTAAGCAAAAGTACAAAGACAACCACGTGGACTATTACCGTCCATGGTTGATGATCATGACCGACGGCAAGCCTTGGGGCGATAAGGCCGTCGAGAACGTCAAGAAAGCCCAAAAGCAGGTGCGCGACCTCGAAAAAGCCGAAAAGATCACCGTGCTCGCGGTGCTCTGCGGGGGCGACAAAGACGTACGCTCCATCGAGGAGGTGAAGGACAAAGACGCCCTCGCCTGCCTCCAGAAATTCACTTCCAACCCGGTCCAGAACTTCTCGGGCGCGGGATATCGAAACCTCTTCCGTTGGCTTAGCTCCTCCATCTCCGAATCGATGGGCAGCGGCAAGGCCCCGACGAAGATCGACATCCCGAAGTCCGTCGTGGATTGGACGGATTGGTAGGCATGGAAGAGACGACCAAACCCGTGATCCCCCTATGCGTGGTCATCGACGCCAGCGCCTCGATGCTCACTTGCGTCGGCGGGACCCCGACGGGACGCATCCTGGAACGGGACGGCCAACGCTTCCAAGAAATGGAAGGGGAGGTCACCACGGTCCTTGACCGGGCCAATCAGGCCTTGATGGAAGCCCTGGAGGAAATAAAACGGTCCGTCCTTCCGACGATGGAAGTGGAAATCTGCGTGGCACTAGCCAAGCAAAGCCCCAGCCTCCATCAGCGGTTCGTCCCCCTCTCCGAACTCGATTCGTTGCCCCTCCCGGACAACGCCATCGGAGACGAAGGCAACCTCATCGGCGGCATCAGCGTCGCCGCGGATGCCTGGAGGATACGAAAGGGGACCTATTGTGACCAAGGCATCCCCCATGGCGACCCATGCTTCCTGCTGGTCACCGACGGCATCCTCCGTAACGACGAAACCCCATCCGACGCGCTCCTCACCCTTAAAGAAGAGCGAAAACGCGATCTCCTCGTACTCGACATCGGATTCGACGAGCGGTCGCTCCACATCCTGCAAGGACGTCTGGGACAAACCCCGGTCCAACCCCACGATCTGGCTTCCATTCTTCTGCAAACCCCTGTGTCCAGGGCCCCTGAAGTACCGGGGGATCTCGGTTCGGCGGAATGGGGAGAATGGTAGCGAAGGAGGACGATATGTCTGAAAACAATCCGTACTTCGGCGACGACGATCTCGTCACCAACACTTCGAACCGCGTACCGTTTTGCGTTTGCGTCGACATCTCCGGTTCGATGGCCAAAACCGACCCGACCACGGGGAAGAAGCCCATTGAGGAGCTGAACACGTTCATCAACGAGCTGCACAAGTACATCCGCGAGTCGAATGGTCTGGTCGACAGCGTGGAATTCGCCATCGTCACGTTCAACAGCGAATTCCAGGTCGTCCGCGACTTCGCCCTGTGCAAGGAAGAAGACCCCGAGGTCAATCTTGAGGCCCGCGGCGGCACCGCCCTTGCCCATGGCGTGAACCTCGCCTTGGACATCTTGGAGCAGCGCAAACTCGATTTTAAGAACAACCACGTGGATTACTTCCAGCCCGTTTTGGTTTTGGTGACCGACGGCAAGCCTGGCGACCAAGAGGACCTTCCCGCGACCGCCCAGCGCACTTCCGAGGCCGCCAATAACGGCAAGCTCGCGATCTTCCCGGTCGTGATCGGCTCGGATAACGACGAGGCCAAGTGGCGCGAGATCACCAATATCCTCTCCCCGCTTTCCCCCAAGCACGCCCCCATGCACCTGCGGGGCCTGCAGTTCGACCAATTGATGGACTTCCTCGTCAAGTCGATGGAGCAATTGGTCATCTCCAACCCCGACGACGGTAAGCCCGTCGCCACCGCCGACCCCGACGCTGGGGGAGGCTGGGGCACCTGGTAATTTAGTCTTTAGTCAATTTGAAAGGAGTTAAAAATGGCTAATCAATACTTCGGTGACGACGATCTCATCACCAACACTTCCGCCCGTATCCCCGTCTGCCTTTGCGTGGACGTCTCCGGATCCATGTACGACCTTCTTCCGAGGGTGAACGAAGGCATCCGCGAGCTCTATGAAGCCTTGGCCAAAGAAGACGCGACCAAGGACTCGGTCGAAGTCTGCGTCGTGGACTTCTCCGACGACGCCCGCGTGGTCCGCGACTTCGAGACCGTCGTGGGCACCAGCGCCCCGAAAGTCGGCCCCGTCCGTGGGTGCACCGATTTGGCCGCCGGCATCAACACCTGTCTGGATTTGCTTGACCAGCGCAAGGACATGTACAAGCAGAACCATCTGGATTACTACCAACCCCATTTGGTCGTCTTCTCCGATGGTGAGCCCACCAGCGCCTATGAGTCCGCCCGTTCCCGCGTGCAGTCCCTCGTCTCCGCAAGAAAGCTCACCTTCCTTCCCATCGTCTTGGGCGAGGACGCCCAGCGCGCCGCCGGCGTCTTGAGGGAATTCTCCGAGAAGCCTCCCATCAAGGCGGTCGACATCGTCGGCTTCTTCCAGTGGTATTCCAAATCCTTGGCCACCATCGGCGTTTCCAACCCTGGGGATAAGGTTAAGATGGATACCGAGGGCATCAAGAAGTGGGGCGAGTGGTAATCCCCGCGATCCATTAACTTTCATTTATTCAATAAAGGAGCAGCAGCCATGGCCGAGAACCCCTTTCGTTTCAATAAGGCGAAGACCTTAGGGTTGAGCCATAAAGAGGAGAACCTCCCTTGTCAAGATAGCGTCGCCTACCGCAGCAAGGAGGTCGATGGCGTTTTCACCAACGCGATCGTCTTAAGCGATGGCTGCTCCCGCTCCATGTATTCCGACATCGGCTCCCAGATGACCGTCGACATCGTGTCGGAGTATTTGCTCGAGCATTTCGACGACATCATGGACTCCGAGAGCCCCTTCCCCGTCGCCAAAGGCATCATCGAGGCGATCATCGACGCCGAAAAGGCCTACATCAACGATCATCTGGAGATGTTTGAGAAAGGCAAAGAGGAGACGAAGGAGAAGTACGACGAGTTCGTCGCGACTTGCTCCGCCTATCCTTCCATCGCCGAGTCCGGCGAGCTCGACATGATCTATTACCTCCGCATGCTCAACGGCACGCTTTTGTTCGTCGTGAGTCGAGGCGATCAGTGGGCCTTAGGGCAGATCGGTGACGGTTATATCATGCGCCTCACCCGTGAAGGGGCGATGGAAATCGCCATGATGGAGGATAAGGACGGGGAGCACAACTACACCGAATACCCCGCCAGCGCCTACCTTCGTCACATTGCCACCGGGGATGAGAACTCTTATGGCATGAAGCTTCGCTTAAAGCGTGGCAAGGAACCCATGGACGCTTGGATCCTGATTTCCGATGGCCCCGAGAACACGTTCATTGAGAAAGACCGTCAATACCTTCGCGTCCGTAATTATGTGTGGAACGTGCTTTGCCTTTGCACGATTAACGAGCAGCCGGAAGAAGCTCAGAAGATCCTTCAGTCCTTCTTCGATGGCCCCGTCAGCCGGTCCACGGTCAAGCATGGCGGAGATGACATTTCGACCGTTTTGATGGTGGATCCGGAACACGCCAACCTTATTTCCTACGCGGATTTGGATTTGGACGAAGGAAAACCCGCCAAAGAGCCTGAGCCGGAAGCCACTCCCGAACCCGATATCCAGGAAGAAGCGGCGGAGGAAACCACCGAACCCGAGCCGGAAGCTGCGGAAGAGGAAAAGGAAATCCCTCAAGGGGAATCCACTCCCATTCAGCCCGTTGGGCACACACCCCAGGAAAGGGAAACGTTCAAACGCATCATCGTTAGCCTCCTTTTCGGAGGGCAGATCCTCAACGAAAGGGACTTGGGCAATCTATTCCAAGGCGAGGGTCAGCCTTTCACCGAAATGGAAATCGCCGAAATCGTCAAAGAACTTAAAAAGGAAAGGCGCATCGTCTCCGTGGACCATGTCTTGCGCGCCACGGGGCGCATCAAGATTTCCCGGGAATACGGCAAATTGGAAGAATGGATTCAGAAACACATCGACTACAATGGCCGTATCCACGAGAAGACGCTTCTTGCCGGTTTGGAAAAAGAAAAGAGCTTTTCTTGGGCGGAGGAGAGCGATTATCGCCTTTGTTTGGGTTCGATCCTTTCGGATAAGAAGGCGTATGGCGATGGCGTCAACCCAAATGGCGGCGACACCTATTATGAGAATCTCGCGGTCATGGCGGAAAAACGCAAGGACATTGAGTCGTGGATCCGCGAACAAATCGAAAACAAGGGCCATGTCCAGGGTCGCGTTTTGCTTGCGCTATTCCATGGTTGGAGGACGTTGCAGAACAACAAATGGGCGTTGGATGACGACTATTACAAAGCCCTTGACGCAGTGCTATCGGATGCTTCCGCCTTCGCCGAAACGAAAGACGAGGGTACCGGGGATGCCGTTTATGAGAAGCTGTTGCAATTAAAGTTGTCGCTTCCGGAAGAGGAACGGTTCGTTTTCCAGCGTCTCTTTCGCAAATTCCATAAAGCGCCCGCGGAATATGACTGCGTCACGTTCGCTTGGAGCGCGTACAACACCGCCTACTCCAATAAACACGGAAGCCAGCTCACGCTTAAGTACGATGAGGTTTGCTCCTGGTTCCAAAATTTGGCCCTGACGGGAAGAATTGATTTCCTCGGGGAGCAGACGGATGTATACGACGAAAAAGGAAAACGAAGGGCAAACCGTCTCATGTATGCGTTAAACCCTGCGTACAAAGATTTCTACTATGTGGTTTCCGATTATCTGATCAGCCTTTCCCACGACAAGAAGAACAAATCCCAGTTCGTGCTCCCTTCCGAGCTTCTGTCTTGGATGAGAAAACAGAAAAAAGGCCTGACTGATGACGATTACTTCGCAATTGTTGGGGCTTTTATGGAAAATGGCTTCTTAAGTGAGGCTGGGCCAAACCGACTTGTCGTGCATCCGGATAGCCGCCCGAAAAGGTTAGTTAAAAAATAAACATGCGCATTGACCTGCTGAAAGACACCCTCCAAAAAGGTTTCTCCCTATTGCTGGATGAAACATCTTTGGCCCATTCGGGCTTGCTGTCTTTCCTGTCGCAGCACAAAGCGTCCCTTCCGCCCCATTCCGTCGTTTTGCTCCAAAGCGTCGGCGCGGATTCCAATGGCAACCTCACTCCCGGGGCAAGCCAACTTCGCTCCATCTTAAGCGGTAGTCCCGCATTGGTCATGGCGGGTTACCAAAAGCCCGTTACCGCCGCGCTGACGGAAAAAGGCGCGACGCTTGCCTTGGCCGTGTTGACCACCGACCCGAACAAAGCGGCCATCTACGCGGGCATCTCCACCAAGGTACGCCACCAGACGGTTTTGATTCGCAACCCGTTTGAGACGGAACTAGTCAAACCGACGACCGCCAGCCAAACCAGCATCAGCGTGGCCCACGTTTCCAGCGCTTCCGTCCCGGCGCAGTTCAAATACTTTGGAACCTCTACCGCGACGCCTCCGGACAAAGGAAAGCAAATCGATACCGGATGGGCCCAAAACGAAACGGATGAGACGGGCACGGATTTCCCCGGAAGCGAAGGGAACATGTACAAGGCCACCGGCCTTATCAGCGACAAAGGTGCTTCTGGCGCCATTTACCATTCGCAGGACCCCAACCTCGTCATCAAACACTTCAAGCCAGGCCAACTCTATGCCGTGGAGCAAGAGAAGATCCGGATGATGTGCGCCAGTCCCATGAACCACCCCAATTGCATTTGGCCTTTGGAGATGGTTTCGAAGAAGGCGCGGAACGGAAAGGTGTACAAGGACGTTGGCTACGTGATGCGGAATTGCCCCTTCCCTGACTTGGATGGCATCACCAAACTCGACAAGCTTTTGGATCGTTTTCCAACCAAAGAGAAACTGGTCTCCGCCATCGTGAAGATCTGCGACGCCTTCCAATACATGCTGGACGCGAACGTGGTGAACGGGGACATCAAGTTGACCAATATTTGTTACGACAGCAAAAAGAACGAGCCATACATCGTGGACTTCGACGCGGTGCAAATCGACAAATACATCAACCGAATGGCCACCGCGGGCTACATCCCTCCCGAGGTGTACGCGGCGGCGATGAACGCGGGCGGAACGTATCAGTTTTACCGTAAGAAATACAGTGATTATTACGCAATTTCCGTATGCATTTTCATTTTGCTGTTGGGAATTGCGTTCCCTTATGGCGGCGGTGGCGCAGCCGATGATGAGGCAAAACGCGACCTAACGTTCAAAGGGAACTTCCCATTTAAGGGAACGGACGCGCAAGTCCAAGCAAACGTCCACGTCGCCGCTTACGTCCGCTGGACCCATTTGCCATCTTTCGTTCGCCAAGCCCTTATCGATACGTTCGACAGCAAAGGCGCCCATTACCGTCCGGACCAAAGGTATTCCCCCGGTGAATGGAAAGTGATCATGTCGGCGTATCTTCGCATGTTGCGCGATCCGAAGTCGGATCTTGCGAAGAAAGACCCAAATTATTACCGAGAGACGGCCCCATTGTTCAAGCCCGGGACGAAAGAACTATGCGCCATTCCTTTGAAAACCTTGGAACTCAAGATGGTTCAGGAGGTCAAGGAAACCAAATCTGCCTTGAACCTTGATCAGGCGGTGAACGCCCTGATTCGGAAAATGAGCCTTTCCAACGTCAACGCCGCCAACGTCGTTTCCGCGTTACGACGTGGCGATAAGTTCCAAGCCAATGCCGATACTTCCTTCGTTTTGTCGGTGAACCTGCCGTTTTTAAAGACGGTGGAGTGCACGACGTATAAGCCGGGTTAAAAAGAATTATGGGATACGTGTCGACACTTTTCGTTTTTCTTTCCCCCATGGTAGGGGTTTCTTTCCCATTTCCTATGCGTTAGGGGTATCCTTCGTTCGATGATGGTTTCGGTCCTTCTTCAAAACTACGTCACGACGGCGGGTAACGCGGCCTTGCCCATCGCGATTTCGTTGATCGCGACATTCGCCATTTTCGTTTTGGGGCGTCTTGCTTTCTTCTTGGTTCGCAGCGGCGAGCTTCACATCACGGCGAAGCGCATTGCCGATTTGGACCATTCCGTGGTGCGGTTTAGCCTTTCCATGGGAAACGACAAACCTCAGGAAATCGTTTTGTCGGACCTTCGTTTGTGCAAGAAACAGAATAAGCGGTGGATCACCGTTGGCGAACTGGGCGCAGAGCCGATTATGCGCAAGGGACCCAATGACTTCGTGCGTGCCGAAAACGGTATTTATTCGTTGCACGTCCCCGCTTCTTCTACCGCGGAAGCGGTGGTGGAGTTTCATCTTTCGGAGTTCGATGGCCCTGTTTATTTGGTTGGGACGAATAAAAAAGGGAAGACGGTGAAGGCGCGCATTTCCTTATCCGAACGCGACGACCAATACCTATCGTTCCATTAATTACATTAAGTATTTGGCGTAGATGGCTGGGGTCACGATGGCGATGGATCCGCCTTTGGCGTCCAAGTTCCCCTTGATAAAGCCCACCAGCCCGTTGTTCTTGCTCCCAAGGTCGAAGACGGGCGCTCCGGAATAGCCACCTAATGAGGCATTTTCCAACGCGAACACTTGAAGGGGTTCTTTGTATGCCTCATCGCGAAGATAGAAGCAATCGCTGGAGGCGTAAGTGCGAAAAGACAATGGGACCAAGCACCCTTTGACGTCATGGCCTAGTCCTTCGGGGAAACCCATTGTGGTAAGCTCGGTTTCTCGGTTTAAGGGATGGGCTCCGTCGCCTAAAAGCGCCGCGTAGGTTATGAAACGGCTGGTGAACATTTTCTTTTCCTGTGGCTTGATACCCGTTAAGGGGAAGGCGCTTAGGTCCGCCAAAGGGGAATCTTTGCGGTTGCCTTGGGTCAACGCCAGCAGGGAGAAGACCGAAGGCTTCATTCCGGGTCCGTTAGGTAATTCCACGAGGGTAGACGCGTTCACGTGTTTTCCAAAATGCCCTGCGGTGAATAGGTAAGGCGTCCCGTCTTTTCCAAGCAAAAACACGCCGGTGGCGACGTCCACGCCTTTTTCCGTTCGGGTGGATAGAAGCGCGACCGTGCGATAGCAATTGCCTCGGGTTATTTCCGCCATAAGGGAATTATCCGCCTTTTTGAGTGCCTTGGGGTAGGGGCGATGAGGTTATAATGAGACCAAGGATGGAGCTTCTTCCGTTTCATATCATCGACATCCCCGAGACGATTCCGGAGGAGTATTCGCCTCGTTTTCCTCGTCCCTTCACCTGCAAGGAAGACGCTTATGCGGCCTGTGGTGAGGCCATGGAGGCGGTGCAAGAGTGGGAGAACGAATATCGCCGTTACTTGGCGGAACGGGTGGATACCGCCGACGCGCTTCGCTGCATGACCCTAGGCTCATTGACGGAAGAACTCATGAACATTGGCGACATCACAGGCTACCAGCAGCAATTGATCTACCAAGTCGTCAGCGCACGGAACAAATTCGTCCATACCGCCCTTTTGCAGCATCGCCTCCATGTAGACTACGAAGAAGTACGTGCCCAGTTGAACTATTTCCTATTCGCCGTCACGGATTGCATCGACGTCGTGGCCAACCTACGTGATGGTGGCTCTCGGCCCACGATCTTCGATGACCCGAAAAAGCGCGAAGATCCCTGATTTCGCTTCGTTGATTTCCTCCTTTGCTTATGCGCGCCCGAAGAATAGAATAGACGGGCGATGGAAGGGACGTTTCAGTTTAAAAACCACCAGAAGGTCTATCTTGTCATCAAGCGTATCCTCGATATTTTTCTTTCCGGTTTATTGATCCTATTGGGCGCTGTTCCGATGGCCGTCGTCGCCATCGTTACGCGCTGCACTTCCAAAGGACCGGCTTTGTTCAAACAAAAGCGCCTTGGAAAGGATGAAGTACCTTTTACGATGCTGAAGTTCCGCTCCATGCGGGCGGATGCCCCTCAGGTGGCGACGTGTGAGTTGCCCCCGTCGGAAGCGAAAAAATACGTGACGAAATGGGGGAGGTTCATGCGTTCCACCTCCATTGATGAATTGCCTCAGCTCTTCACGATTTTCATTGGGAAAATGTCTTTTATTGGCCCCCGTCCTTGCCAAGACGAGGAACATGAACGTTCCTTGGTGCTCGCAAGGCGTTCTACCAATCCCCACGCTTTCGTGGTGAAACCGGGACTTAGTGGTTTGGCCCAAGTGAAGCTTCATCGCGACCACAATCCCCAACACAAGGCGGATTTGGATAGCGAGTATGCGCGAAATCTTTCCTTCTGGGAGGACTTTAAAATATTCTTCCTGTCCTTTGGCGTCATCTTCAATGCCGGAGGGCGCACCCAAAAAGAACCTGGGGAAAGCAAATGAGACCTTGCTTCCTGTTCGCGATGGAATCGGAAGCGGAGCCGATGCTTCAGAAGGCCCAACTGCTTCGAACGGAACAAATCGGTTTTTCCAAATGCCATTTTTGCTCGTACGAAGGAAAAGAGTTTTATGTGTGCGTTTCCGGGATTGGGAAGGTGCTTGCTTCGGCCGCGGTGACGGGAGCCGCCTTGCTTCATCCGGAGATCGACGCGTTCGTGAACCTTGGCATCGGGGGATCTTTGGACGCCTCCAAAGCCCCTCTTCTTTGCGCCGTGGTGGCGACTTCTTTCGTGCAGCACGACATGGACACGACCTTCTTTGGGGATGTGCCCGGATATTTGAACGGGCTGAACCGGGTTAAGATTGACGCCGATAACAATTTGGTTGGCCTTTTGCAGGATAGTTGCAGGGATATCGATACGTTATTCTGCGAAGGCATCATCGCGACCGGCGACCGGTTTATCTCCGAAGAAAACGAGAAAAGACGGATCAAAGAACGGTTTGGCTGCCTTCTGATTGATATGGAAACCGCCGCCTTCGCAGAGGCGTGTTTTGTGCGTGGCGTCCCCTTTGCTTGCCTTCGCGTGGTGTCGGATGCCGTGGACCACGAAAAGGAATACGCTCAGTTCAAACCCATCGCTTCGGAGCGCGCCTGCTTGTTAGGGCTGCGTTTCCTTTCCCGTTGCTAATTGCATTTTATTCTTTACGTATATGCGCGTTAAAAGGGTATAATGCGTCCGCGTTGTTATGGATCAGTTTTGGGAAGGCATAAAGAATTGGATCCTCGGCCTATTTGGGGCCGACTTGATGGCAAGGGCCATTCAGGAAGGCAATCCGATTCCCGTTCAGGCATGGCTGAACCTCTTTTATTCTTCCATCACCTTTATCTTCGGCTTGTTCGTCGCCTATAAGTTCTTTTATTTGATTTTGGGCGTGTTTGGCAAGTCGCGCCGCTACCCGGAAGCGCCCGCGACCAACCGTTATTGCTTCTTGTTACCTGCCCGTAACGAAGAATTGGTCATCGCCAATCTCATCGATTCCATCCGCGCGATGGATTATCCCCAGGAACTCATCGACATCATCGTTGTCGCGGACAACTGTGACGAGGACGACAAGACCGCCCAAATCGCGCGTGAGAAGGGCGCTTTCGTCGTGGAACGTCAGGATCCTGAGCACCGCACGAAAGGCTTTGGCTTGCAATACGCCCTAAAGGAATACGCGAAGACCCATGATTTGGAGAAGGATTATTTCGCCTACATCGTCATGGATGCCGACAACGTCGTCTCCACCAGCTTCCTGCGCAAGTACAACAACTGCATGGTCCACAGCGGATTCGACGAGGCCGTCGCCTACCGCAATGCCAAAAACCTTCCCGAGAACTGGATTTCTGCGATGTGCGGCATGAACGTCTATGTCAACGTCGTCACGGGTCAGCGCGCCCGTTCGATGCTTAACACCAACCAGCAGGTGTACGGCACCAGCTGCTGCTTCCGTTCCTATTTGCTGAAGGATGGTTGGAACTGGACGGGCCTTACCGAAGACCTCGACATTCAGACCGACCTTGCCGGGAGAGGCTATCACCTCGGCTATTGTGAAGAGGCCGTCTTCTATGAGGAAGAGCCGACGAAGGTGGGCATCTTCATCCGTCAGCAAATGCGCTGGACCAAAGGGAACATCATGTCCTTCAACCGCTATGGTTGGCCGCTAATGAAGTCTTTCTTCAAGAAGCCGGCGTGGGGCAAATACGACATGTATTGGCAAATCTTCCCCTTCTCCCTGTATAGCTTCTATTTCACGTTGACCTACCAAGTGGCTTCGTTGGTCCTCTTCTTCGTCTTGGGAGACCATGGGTACAGCTGGCAATCGTTCTTTATTTGGATTGGCACGATGTTAGGCGGTATTTACGTCACCAATCTCCTCAACGATTTGCTGACCGTCATCCGCGAATGGAAAAGGTTCCACCTTTCCTTGCCCAAGACCATCATCTACATCTTCCTCTTCCCCATTTATCAATTGATCAACCTTCCCATTTCGGCGGTTGCCGCGTTCATGAAGGTCACGTGGAAACACATTGACCACCACACGGTCGTGGACCCGAAAGACTTAGAGGCGGAAGAAGCGCAGAAACAAAACAAGTAGAAGGACGCAGGGTAAACCCTGCTTTTTTCTTCCACGCAGGAACGGATGCCGTATAATCTTTTTGTCACCGAAAGGAAAATACAAACAATGGTCAAACTTGTTCTCATCCGTCATGGCCAATCGGAATGGAATCTTTCCAATCTGTTCACCGGCTGGACCGACGTGCACCTTTCCGAGCAAGGCGTAAAAGAAGCTCACGAAGCAGGCAAACTGCTCAAGGAGAAGGGATACTCCTTCGACGTCGCGTTCTCCTCCGTTTTGGAGCGCGCGAACAAGACGATGGAATTCGCCCTCACCGAACTCGGGGAATTCGACAAGCTTCCCAAATTCTATTCCTGGCGTCTCAATGAGCGTCACTATGGCGCCCTCCAAGGCCTCAACAAAGCCGAATCCGCGAAGAAGTGGGGCGATGAGCAAGTCCACATTTGGCGCCGTAGCGCCGACGTTCCGCCTCTAGCCCTCACCAAAGAGGATGAGCGCTGGCCGGGCAACCAGGAGAAATACCAGAACCTCATCAAACAGGGCGAGATGACGATCGAGGATTGCCCTCTCACCGAATGCCTCATCGACACCGCCGAGCGCGTCAAACCTTATTGGGACGGGAAGATCGCCCCCGAGATTCACGCGGGCAAGAAGGTGTTGATCGCCGCCCACGGCAACTCGCTGCGCGCCATCGTCATGATGCTGGAGCATCTCACTCCCGACCAGATCATCTCCGTTGAGATCCCCACGGGCAAACCGCTCGTCTACGAACTCGATGAGAAGACCTTGGAAGTGCTCGCGAAGTACTACCTGTAATCCGTAATCGCTTATAAGGGGCGCGATTCTAGTCGCGCCCTTTTATTTTTGGTGGAAAAACAAGGAAAAAAGGCTTGGGCCTTTGTATAATTCGTGACGTACCTATGGCAAAGAAATCGGGAAACAACGTTTTGCTTGAGAACCGTAAGGCGCACTTTTTGTATTTCCTCTCCGATTTCATGGTGGCGGGTTTGGTTTTGACGGGCACGGAAATCAAATCGCTTCGCGCGGGCAATGCCTCCCTTTCGGACTCCTATGTCACGATCCGTAACGGCGAGGCGTGGGTCAATAATATGCATATCTCCCAGTATAAGGATGGGACGGTATGGAACGTGGATCCGCTACGCGTTCGGAAACTTCTGCTCCGGAAGCAGGAGATCCGAAAACTGGAACGTGAGCTTACCGGGACCGGCATGACGGTCGTTCCGACGAAAGTGTTTTTGTCCCGTGGGTATGCCAAGATGGAAATCGCCTTGGCCAAAGGTAAGAAGGCGCATGACAAGCGGGATACCATCAAAGAACGTGACCAAAAACGCGAGATGGGAAAGGCCCTGCGCGACCAAGGGAAAGGGGATAAAGACTAATGCACGAAGAAATCGAGAAGGCGTTATCGAAGCTTTCCAAAGCCCCATTAACCAGCGACGAATTTGAGAAATACTGCGCAAAACGGAAACTTATCCTTTCTTGTCCTGTGATCCAGGTCGCGGGAAGCATCGGCAAAAGCTGCCTGGTTCATTACCTAGAATCCATATATCTTGCCGCGGGGTATCGCGTAGGTGCGTTCTTCTCTTCTTCCTTGGATGGATTACAGGGAATGGTCCGCTTTGGGGGAGAGAATATTCCTTCGAAGGACTTGCTGGAACTATTCCACAAAAACGAGAAAGACTTGAATAGATTCGGCCTGACTTACTTCCAAGCATCGGTTGCTTTGGCTTATCGGTATTTCGAGGAAAAGAAACCCGATCTCGTCATTGTGGAGACAGGTTTAGGCGGTGCGCTTGACCCCACGAATCTTGAGACGCTGGACACACGCCTTTCCATCATCGCTTCCGTCTCGATGGATAACACGGCGGAACTTGGGACCACCCTTTCCCAAATCGCCCTTCACGCCGCGGGAATCATCAAACCCCAGGCTCCGGTTCTCGTGGGCAACATCGACACGACGACTTTAGACACGATCCGCGAGGAAGCGCTGAAACAAAAATCGACGCTTTACCGCGTGGAGGCGTTCCACTTCGAGCATTTGGTCGAAGGTAAGTTCCATTTTGACTATGGCCCATACAAGGATGTGGTGCTTGGCACGGATGCTTCCTACCAAGTCATCAACGCTTCCTTAGCCATTGAGGCCACGAGGCTGCTACAAAACGATTTCCCCGTTACGGAAGAAGCCGTCCGCGCTGGATTAGGTAAGCCAAATCTCCCCGTTCGCTTTGAACGCTTTGGCCGCGTGATGCTTGACGCTGCGCATAACCCCGAATCCGCGGAGGCCCTTGCCCGCTGCGCCCGTACGATTGGGCAAGGAAAACCGGTGCACGTCCTCTTTGCTTCGCTCCGGGAAAAGAACATTGCGGTGGAACTTCCAACCTTGGCTAATGCCGTTTATACCATCACGTTAACGACGTTTGACCATCCCCTAGCCCGCGATGGCATCGACTTCATGATCTATGCCGATGACCATCCTTTTGAAGAAGACGCATGGGCGGCTTTGGGCAAACTTCTTGCCGAGCATCCCGAAGACGCGATCTTGGTGACGGGCTCTTTTGAGTTCGTAGGCATGGTTCGTCAGCGCATCGAAACGGAAGGATTGCCCGCATGAGAGAAGAGGAAGAACCACAGGTCGATGAGTCTTTGCTCACTCCCGAACAAAAGAAGGAATTAGAGAAGAAGCCCATCAGCTGGAAGTGGCTGGTTTTTTGGGGCGTGCTCATTGCTTTGATGGGGGTCTGCCTCATCTTCATTTTGGTGCTTTAGGGCTTAAGAAAGAAAAACTCGGACAGTGTATAGGAAATGCCTCTTGTAGGATTCTTTATCTTCGATACACTTTCCACGAATCCCATGGACGAGAACACTCGCGAACAAGTATTGACCGATGAGACCGAAGTCGCTGACTTCGTCGATTTGGTGCTTTCCTGCGAACCGGAAGAAACAGAGTCGGTTCTCGATGCCGATTAACCAAACCCCATGTTAGAGACCCTGTTCGGGTCTTTTTCTTTTTGCGCGCGCCTTTAGAATGGAAGCATGGAACAGTTATGGAAAAGCGGTGCCGTATACCAAATTTATCCGCGTAGTTTTTGCGACTCCAACGGCGATGGGGTAGGGGATATCCCTGGAATCATCTCCAAACTGGATTACATCGCCTCGATTGGGGTGAAGATCGTCTGGCTTTCGCCCATTTACAAAAGCCCGAAGTTCGACATGGGCTACGACGTGGCGGATTATTACGAAATCGATCCCGAATATGGGACGATGGAAGACTTTGAGAGGCTGCTCGCCGAGGCGAAAAAGCGGGGATTACGCATCGTCATGGATCTGGTCGTGAACCACACTTCTTCCGAGCACCCTTGGTTCCGTGCAGCCCTAAAAGGGGAGATGCCTTATCACGATTATTACATCTTCAAGAAAGGAAAGAAGGAGGGCGTGCCACCGAATAACTGGACATCGATGTTCACGGGTACGGCTTGGGAATACGTTCCAGAATTGGGCGAATATTACCTTCACCTTTATGACAAGGCCCAACCAGACCTTAACTGGCGTAACCCTAAGGTATTGGAAGAGGTTGAGAACATACTCCGCTTTTATTTGGACAAAGGGGTCTATGGCTTCCGCTGTGACGTCATTAACCAAATTTACAAAGAGTCTTTTGAGGATGGCGCAGGCCGTAATCCTTCCGGACGTGGCCAAGAGCATTATTTGATGACGGAGGGGAACCATCGAATCCTCCGCACTTTGTACGAAGACGTCTTTTCCAAATACGAGGATCACATCGTGGTAGGGGAGACTTTCAACGTCGACATTGAAAATGGTATCCGCTTCCTCCGCGATAAAGAGTTGGATATGTTCTTCACGTTTGAGCACGTGGCTTTGGACAAAGGGCTATTCGGAGCGCTTCCAAAGAAGGTTAACCCCGCCAAATTGCGCGAGGTCCTATACAAGTATCAAAAATCGATTCCTTGGAACGCGAACTATTGGGAGAACCACGACCAGCACCGCTGCATCGCCCGCTTCGGCAGTTTGAAATATCGGGACGCCTCCGCGAAGGCCTTAGGCACCTTACTTCTAACTTTGAAGGGAACACCCTTCATCTACCAAGGCCAGGAACTAGGAATGCTGGATGCCCCGATGAAGGACCCCGAAACGTCTACCGATTGCGCCGCCCAAGCGGTGCTACGCCTCACCAAAGGCTTCCATTTGCCCAAATGGCTTCGTTACAAGATTTGCAATGGCATCGACCGCGACAGCTGCCGCGCCCCGATGAGTTGGGATAACTCTATCAATCAAGGGTTTACCCCTGGGGATAAGGCATGGCTTCTCTTTGCGGAAGATGATGGGACGCATAATGTTGCATGTGAAGACAAGAATCCAGAATCCGTGCTGAACTTTTACCGAAAGATGCTGGATTTGCGCGCAAAACACGAAGAATTAACGCATGGAAACTTTGACCCGCTGCCCAGCAAAGGCCCGCTTTTTGCGTTCCGTCGTGTATTGGGCAAAGCCAGCATCTTGGTACTGATCAACCTTTCTGCAAAAGCCATTAAGCTTCCCGTTTATTTGCGTAATATCGAAGGGAAAACGCTTCTTTCCCTAGGCGAAGATATTCCAGCGGGATTGCCCCCATTTGGCGTGCGCGCCATCGACGTAGGCTAGGTCTTTCGCTTCCAACATAAGCGCGTGCGTGTATAATCACGCCTTGGAGGCTTTCTTATGGCAGAGACACACCGCACCGACAATTTGAACTGGGACGAATACTTCATGGGCATCGCCGTTTTGTCCGCGAAGCGTTCCAAAGATCCGTCCACCCAAGTGGGGGCTTGCATCGTCGATCCGAACAATAAAGTCGTCAGCATCGGCTATAACGGTATGCCCCGTGGCGTCGATGACGACAAAATCCCGTGGGGGCATGGCGAAGGGCTGGATTCCAAATACCTTTACGTTTGCCACGCGGAGTTCAACGCGATTCTGAACACCCGTGATGGGTCGGCGCTTCAAGGCTGCCGTATCTATGTCACCCTCTTCCCATGCAACGAGTGCGCGAAAGCCATCATCCAGACCGGCATTAAGGAAATCGTCTATGCCGATGATAAATACCACGAGCAAATCAGCTCGGCCGCCTCGCGCCATATGCTCGACATGGCGGGCGTGAAATACACGCGCTACGTCGGACGAAAGGTGGAGATTGATGTCAAATAAAGGACATCATCGACCGCTTTATCGCATCGTGGCCATTATTTTGGCCTACGTGCTTTTGGGCGCGGCCTTTTTCGTTCCGCTTGGAATCCAAAAGGAACCGAACGTCGTGCTCCTTATCGTTTTGGCCGCCATTTGGCTTCTTGCCTTAACGGGCACCATCGTGGCAAACGAGATCATCATCCGCAAGAAATACGGCGGGGACTTCTTGGAGAAAGAGAAATCCGATGAAAATCGTTGAGGTCAAACATCTTTCTTATTGTTACGTCGAGGACAAATTCGCCCTCAAAGACGTTAGCTTTTCTTTGGAAGAAGGCTCTTATTGCTGTCTCATCGGCCATAACGGTTCGGGCAAATCCACTTTGGCGAAATGTTTGATGGGGCTACAACCGGACTTCGATGGCGAGATTACTTTGTTCGGCCTGCCTTTGCTGAGGAAAAACATTTATGCCATCCGTTCCAAGGTAGGCATCGTATTCCAAAACCCCGATAACCAATTCGTGGGTTCTACCGTGGCGGATGACATTGCCTTTGGTTTGGAAAACAAATGTGTGCCCCACGAGGAGATGCAGTCCATCATCGAGCGCTTTGCCCAAGAGACGGGCATGTTGGACTATCTAGATCGAGAACCATCGATGCTTTCCGGCGGCCAAAAGCAACGCGTCGCTATCGCGGGCGTTTTGGCTATGGGACCTGATTTGATCATTTTCGATGAGGCCACCTCGATGCTTGACCCCAAAGGGAAAAAGGAAATCATCGACCTCGTGCATCGACTTCGGGCCCAAAATCCCAAGCTGACGGTCCTTTCCATTACCCATGACGTGGAAGAGGCGGCCAGGGCGGACGAGGTCATCGTGCTAAACGAAGGGCAGCTCTTCCTCCAAGGCAAACCAGAAGAAGTGTTCTCTCACCAGGCGGAACTAGAAAGCATCCGATTGGAGACCCCGTTTTTCTATTCTCTCCTCGCCGAATTGAAGAAAAACGGCGTCAATGTCCCCGATAGCGTCAAAGACCTTTCTTCTTTGGAGGCATTCCTATGCCGATAAAGTTCGAAAACGTCAGTTATGTCTATTCCAAAGGGACACCGATGGAAAAACAGGCGCTTTCATGTGTTGACCTAGAAATCCTAGAGGGCGAGTTCCTCGCTTTGGTTGGCAGGACGGGATGCGGCAAATCCACGTTGGTGCAACATTTGAACGCGCTTCTTAATCCAACGCAAGGGACGGTGTATATCGATTCTTTCGTTAATTCCGCGGATAAGAAGAAACGGGATAAAAAGACGCACCCTCTTCGTAAAAACGTGGGTTTGGTGTTTCAGTTCCCCGAATACCAGCTGTTCGAGGAAACGGTGGTGAAAGACGTTGCCTTCGGGCCAAAGAATTTCGGGGACGACAAAGAGACAGCCCTAGCCAAAGCGCGTGAAGCGCTGCTTCGCGTTGGCTTAGACGAATCCTTCTTTGAACGTTCCCCATTTGAACTTTCCGGTGGCGAGAAACGCCGCGTGGCCATCGCGGGCGTGCTTGCGATGAACCCAAAGTATTTGGTCGTGGACGAACCTACCGCGGGGCTAGACCCTGCCGGCGCCAAAGAGATGATGGATCTGTTCCGAAACGTCCATCAATCGGGAACGACCGTCATTTTGGTTACTCATGACATGGACTTGGTGTTGGCCTATTGCTCCGACGTCATCGTTTTGGACCATGGCAAAGTTGTTAAGACTTGTAAGCCCGTGGATCTTTTTGGCGATGACGTGACGCAATATTCGCTCCAGCAACCGATGTTATTTGATTTCGCCAAGAGCCTTGGGGAAAAAGGCTATTCCTTTGATGCCGCCACGCTACGTGACGTATCTTCGCTGGCGAAGCAAATTGCCCAAGGGAGGAAGAAATGAATAACTTCGCCCTTGGAAAATACGTTCCTTATGACACCTGGGTCCATCGCTTGGACGCCCGCGTCAAAATCATCGCGGTGATCATGCTGATGGTCGCGGTGTTCTTTCCGCTTTCCACGTGGTCGATGACATTGTTGGTGCAGGGGACTCTGCTGGTTCTTATCTCCGTCATTTTGGCGTGCACGAAGACCCCACTCCATTCGATTTTGACGTCGCTTCGTTCGCTGTGGGTCATGGTTTTGTTCTTGCTGCTCATCTATATTCTCGTTCCGAAAGCGGAGAATACGCTGGGAATCGCTTGGTCGGTAAATGGATGGACCGTGTATTGGGATTCCTTTGCGGAGGCCGCCCGAATCGTGGTCCGTTTGGTCATGATGATCATGCTGGCGATGGCGCTTACCTCTTCCACAAAGCCTTTGGACCTTACCTACGCCCTCCAATGGTATTTCACTCCTTTGAAGGTCATTCGTTTCCCCGCGGAGGAATTCGCGATGACGATTTCCATTGCCCTGCGGTTCATTCCGACGTTGCTTGAGGATGCTTTACGCGTTATGCGGGCGCAATCTTCCCGTGGCGTTGATTTCGCCCACGGCCGGTTGTCGAAACGCATCGTAGGCCTTACCTCGTTAATCGTTCCTTTGTTCGTTTCCAGCTTTATACGCAGCGAAGAACTCGCCAACGCGATGGAATGTCGTTGCTATGATCCCCGCGGCAAGCGGACCCGTTACCGGAAGCTGCGTTTCCATTGGGGCGATTTGGTTGCCTTCTTGTTCGCCGGCGCCGTCATGGCGGGGGTTATCGTTCTTTCTGCACTGCATGTGGATCTATTCGCATTGATGGGGATCGTGGCGCTATGAAATACAAAGCCGTCGTTTCCTATTCGGGCGAAGCGTATTGCGGCTTTCAGCGTCAGCCCAAAGGCAAAACCATCCAGGGCGAATTAGAGAAACAGCTAACGTTTTTGGCGGGGGAGTCCATTCAAATCAAAGGAGCTGGGCGAACCGACGCCGGGGTTCATGCCTTAGGCCAAACCTTCTCTTTCCCTTGCCATCTCATTGAGGACATCCCAGCCTTTCTTACCGCCTTGAACCGCCTCCTTCCCGAGGACATTTACGTCCGTTCCTTGGAACAAGTGGACGATGGCTTCGATGCGCGTCATTCCAGCATTGGCAAAATCTACGAATACGTTTTCACCGTGAATCAGCGCGACCCATTAAGGACGCGGAAAATCGCGCAACTTCGACGCGATGATTTCGATTTCGATTTGTTTTTGCGTGCCTTTTCTCTATTTAATGGAACTCATAATTTCCAGAATTTCACGACCAAACCCGAAGACAAGGATGGTTTTATCCGATGCGTAGAGATCTTATTCCTCCGTCAAGAGGAGGAGGGGAATCTCGTTCGGCTTCGCGTGAAAGGGGATGGCTTCATGCGCTACCAGATCCGGTTCATGGTGGGCGCTTGCATCCGGGCCGCCACCGGGAAGCTTAGCCTCAAGGAAATTGAGGATGCCTTGACGGATGGGCCACGGAGCATCCTTCCCTATAAAGCCCCGCCCGAGGGTTTATGCTTAATGGAGGTTCTTTATGGCGGACAGCCCTAAATACAATCTCCATAGCCACACCGCCCGTTGCGGACACGCCGTTGGGACGGATCGCGAATACGTCGAAAACGCCATTCGCGCAGGGTTCACGACCCTTGGTTTTTCCGATCACGTCATGCTCCCTTGGGTGAGCCAGCCACGTATTCGTGGTGAGTACGCGATGCTGGAGGATTACCTTTTTTCCGTCGCTTCCTTGCGCAAAGAATATGCGGGGGTCATTGATATCCATACTGGCTTTGAGGCGGAATGGTACGGGACCATTTTCAAAGGCTATTACCAGCGCCTTCTGCTTCGGGACGATTTCGAGTACTTCTTGTTGGGGCAACATTGTTTCTATGAGAACAACGCCATGCACTGGTATGGCAACCTGCCCAAGGACGAATGCACCCTCAAGTACCGTCATGATGTATTGGAGGCGATGGACTCTGGCCTATTCACCTATTTCGCCCATCCAGACATCTATATCTCTTGGCGGGAGTGTTTTGACGCCTTGGCGGAAGAGACGGCCGAGGCGATTTGCGCCAAAGCCAAAGCGATCGGCATGCCGCTAGAAATCAACTGCGCCCCTTCGCGTCGCGGCTTTTGGTTACGCCCCTTGGATGAGAACCTCTTGGCTTATCCCGTCCCCCAGTTTTGGGATATCGCCGCCAAACATGGCGTGGACGTCGTCATCGGGGTGGACGCCCACGATCCTTCCGACTACCTTATCACCCGCCTTTCTTGGTTCGTGGAGTTTGCCAAGCGGCACGGGCTTCACTTACTCGAGCAGTGTCCTTTGAAGGCAAAGAAATAGCCTCGCGCATATACGCCACGCAAATTAGGGGTTTTTGCCTCTTTTTGACGGTGTTATATTAATCGCCGAACAAAACGGAGTTTTATTATGGGAAGACATTTCGAAGTCCGCGCCGCCGCCATGGCCGCAACCGCCAAGGCGAAATCGGCGATCTACATGCGCGCCTCTAGGGAAATCTACGCCGCCGCCAAAAGCGGGGAGCCTGATCCCAATTCCAACCTCGCGTTGCGCGCCGCGATTGAAAAATACCGCAAGCAGTGCCCCAGAGACGTTATCGACCGCGCCATCGAAAAGGCCAAAGGCGGGGATGCCGTCGCTTATATCCAAGGGCGTTACGAATTCCTTGGCCCGAGCGGATCCAACATCATCGTCGACACGCTGACCGACAACGTCAACCGTGCCCTCGTCACCGTGCGCACCATCTGCACCCGCAAGGGCGGCAAGATGGCTTCCGTCGCCTATAACTTCGAGACCCTTGGGGCCTTGAACTTCAAATACGGCAACCGCGACGAAGTCGAGGAGACCTTGATCCTTGGCGACGTGGACGTCCAGTCCGTGGAAGACATCGGCGATGGCAACATCGAGGTCCATGTGGCCCCGGATGCCCTTGAAGCCGCCAAAGAGGCTTTGAAAGGGCTCGGCATCACTGACTTCGACCGGTGCGAAATCACCCTCATCCCGAATGAGTGGGTCACCGTCGCCGACGAAGACCTCCCCAAGATCAAAGCGATGCTTGAGGAACTCGACGAAGCTGAAGACGTCCAGACCGTCTACACCAACATCGAGAACATCTAAAACAGATAATCGAGCAACGAAAGCTCCCCCTCCACATGGAAGGCTTGGGCATAAGCTTCAAGCTTCTCCCGGTAGGGGGATTTTTCTTTGCACGCGCGCCAAAGAAATAAAAAGTCATCTTTCCCATAACGCACGCGGTTGCGTAGCAAATCGATCATCGTCCGCTCCAAGTCATAGCCGTTGACGAAGTTCCCACGGGGAGTGACGACGATGCTTTGTCCCAAAGTGAACTCCTTTTCCCCCACGTGTCGGGAAGAGACGCCTTCGATGCCGTGGGTGCAATAGTTCCGCGGCAAATGGACTTCCAGCGTCTCTTCTTGGGTGACCCCATGGAGGAATAGGCAGCTTTTCAAGGAAAACACCGCCTTCCGATAACGAAACGCGAGCTCATAAAAAGGATCGCGCATGTATCCGCGCTTGATGTAGAGGCCTTTCGACACTTTCGTGAAAAGCCCTTCCTTTTCCGCGAAGGAAAGATAGGTTTGGGCGATGCCTTGCCCTTTCGCGGACTCGACGGAAACATACCCGTCATTGAGGTCTGCATACTCTAACAAAACGGCGGTTTTCTTCTCTTCCATACAATCAATATACAAAATGAATGTATAAACGGAAACAAATTGTTGAAAATCGCTTTGACATCCCCTTTCCGCGTACGCATAATCTTGCTCGGCGCTTCCAACAGGAAGTCCCCGAAACGAAAAAGAAAGGAATAAAACAATGCAGCGTCAAACCACGTTGGCTAAGAACGAAGGAATCGTCCGTAACTGGTACGTCGTCGATGCCACCGATATCCCTCTGGGTCGCCTCGCCTCCAAAGTCGCGGTCATCCTCATGGGAAAGAACAAACCCACCTACACCCCGAACGTTGACTGCGGTGACAACGTCATCATCATCAACGCGAAGAAAGTGAAGCTCACCGGCAATCACCCGAAGACCAAGAAGAACTACTACAACGTCTCCGGCTACAACGGTGGCCTCCGCACCCGCACCTCCGGCGTCATGCTCGAGGAATACCCGATCGAAATGGTCGAGCGTGCCGTCTGGGGCATGGTCCCCAAGGGACGCCTTGGCCGTCAGATGGTCAAGAAGCTCTACGTCTACGAAGGCGCCGAGCACAAACACCAGGCCCAGAACCCCATCGCTCTGGACCTCAGCAAATAAGGAGATAAACCATGGCTAAAGGAACCCAATACTACGGAACCGGCAGGAGAAAATCCTCCATCGCCCGCGTCTACCTCACCTCGGGTAAGGGCGAGATCACCGTCAACGGCCACGCCGTGAAGGAATACTTCCCCTTCGAGACCCTTCTCCTCAACCTCAAGCAGCCCCTCTCCATGCTGGGCGCCGAAGACCGTTATGACGTCGTTGCCTTCGTCAAAGGCGGCGGCTTCACCGGCCAGGCTGAGGCCATCCGTCTTGGCATCGCCCGCGCGTTGCTCGAGGCTGGCGAAGATCGCGCCACGCTGAAAGAGCATGGCATGCTCACCCGCAACGCCCGCGTCAAAGAGCGTAAGAAATACGGTCTCAAAGCCGCTCGTCGCGCTCCTCAGTTCTCCAAGCGTTAATCGCCTACCAGAACGCAATTGGCAGTCTTCGGACTGCCTTTTCTTATGGATAACGAAAGGGCCAAGGTTTGTTTTCCTTGGCCCGTTTTTCAGTTGGCTTTCTTTAGCAGTTCGGCCTTTGCGATTTCGTATTGTTTGAGTTCGACCTCTTCGCTCATGCCCCATTCTTCCCTTTGGCACTTCAAGATGCGGTCGATGGTTTCCGCCGCCTTCTTGTATTCGCCCATGATTTGGTAGATGTCGGATATGGCCATGAGTTCGTCGATGTAGCGGGGTTTCCGCGTCGACTTCTCAAACGATTGTTCATAATAGGGGATCGCTTTTTCGTATTGAGCCTTGTCCGCGTAGTATTGGGCCGCCTCAAATAGCGCGCCCGAGTCATCTTGATGATCCTTCACCATCCTTTCGATGATGGCGTCCGCCTCCTTTTCGTCAAAACGGGCCAACGCGATCCGCGCTTTATAAGCGCTGGCCATAATGGGCTTAGCGCCTTCTAGCTTTTCATAACGTTGGATGTAGGCCTCCGCTTCCTTGCAACGGTGGTCCGCGATGAGCTGGTCGATGAGGTAAAGGTAGGGCAATGGGACGTTGGGGTTATCCTCAACGACGCCCTTATAGAAGTCGATCACGCCGGTGTGGTTGTGAATGTTCCAATCCCACACGTAATGGTATTTGGCTTTAGCCAAAAGCCACTGGCTGTCTTTTTCGCCTGGGTTTTCCCGAATGGCTTGTTTCGCGTAACGGGCGCATTCCTCGGCGGAAGACATGAGACGGTGCCCATGGAGATAGGCCAATAGGCTTAGCGCCCGCTCATGCTGTTCTTTATTGTCCAGCTGTTCCTTTAGGTAGCCTTCATATTCATCGAAGGATTGATCGGACAGTTTTGGCTCCAGGTCGAGGCGCCGTTCGATGCGGTTGAGCTTGTCCTCGACGGATAAGTCGAACAACTCGTCGATGGTGGCCCCGAAGGCTTCGGCGATCTTCGGGAGCAAGGAGATTTCCGGCATCGAGGAAAGGTTCTCCCATTTGGATATCGACTGCGGGCTTAGAAAGAGCGTGTCGGCTAATTGTTTTTGCGTCAGCCCGGCCTTCTCCCGAAGCTGTTTGATTTTGGTTCCTAGTTCCATGTTGGTACCTCCTTGGGTCACCAAAACTTTAAACGAAGATCCTTGGTTATTCGATTGCTTGTTAGGCGAAGGCAATCAACTGGTGGGAGAGCGAAAGAAAACCGCCCGAAGGCGGATATTCATGGATTTGGTGGGCCTTAATGGGCTCGAACCATCGACCTCCCGCTTATCAAGCGGACGCTCTAACCAACTGAGCTAAAGGCCCACACGCACCGAAGTGCCCAAATAATATATACCCCGACCCAGTGCACTTCAAGAGGAAAATGAAGTTCGCGCATTATGCGCGCGTAACTAAAGAAAACCGCGGCCATCGCCACGGAGAAATGCCTATTGGTGCCGCCTATAGGAATCGAACCTACAACCTATTGATTACAAATCAATTGCTCTGCCAATTGAGCTAAAGCGGCAAATGAAATCCCGCCATTACGGCGGGAGGGTATTGCAATGGTGGGTGTTGGGGGTTTCGAACCCTCGACCTCTTCCGTGTGAAGGAAGCGCTCTCCCACTGAGCTAAACACCCATTCCTCGCCACAAGGGCACATAATTATTGCCCTCTCCCGTTTTGCGTTCAATCCTTTTTTACGTGAGGGTATAATTACTTAGCGCTTATGTACAAACAGTCCCTTCCCATCGTCTCCACGCTCGTCGGGCCTAGCCTGCGTCTAACCGTGCCTTGGCTTTTCCGCGCCTTCCAGGACGCAGCGATTATCGATGCGGAGAACATTGGCTATGGTCACGAAAAAACGAACCAGATGGGCCTCCTATGGGTTTTTAGCCGCGTGTACGTGCGCTTTGGCGCGATGCCGAAGTATTTGTCGACCGCGCAGATCGAGACGCACTCCGGGGAAAAGAAGGCGTTTTTCTTTCCGCGTTACGCAACGTTATGGGACGAGCAGGGCAACGTCGCGGCGGAGATATCCTCCATTTGGGCGTTGATCCATGAGGACACGAGAAGGGTCGAAATGCGTCCTAATTTGCCTTCCGTGAACCAGACCAACGGAACCGAAATCCCTTTGCCTGGGAAGGTGGTTCAGAAGCCGTGCGCGCTACGCTACTCGCGCAAGATCGAGTATGCGGATTTGGATCTTAATGGCCATTTGAACAACGTACGTTACATTGAGATGCTTACCAATCTTCACCCCGCTTCATTCTTCGATAAGTGGCAGTTCAAAGAGCTGTTGATCCAATACGAATCCGAGATACGAGAAGGTGAGACCGTTGACATTTATAGCGATGAGGAATGCACCTATGTCCGCGGCGTCGTCGGGGATAGAATCGCCTTTGAAGCCCAAATTAAATACGGACTGATTGAAGAAAATTAGAAGGTATTCGCCCAAAACGATGAAAAGAAAGCCTTGAAAAAAGGCCAAAAAGAGGATAACCCCAAAGGGGTTATTTTTCTTCCCTTCCTACTGAGGGGTACTGGAAGCCCCAGTTGCTGATTTCGTAATAGATGGGAAGGAGGTCGTTGCCCATTTCAGTAAGCGAATATTCCGCATGGGGCGTAGGTTCTTTGACGTTAAGACGGCGAACGATACCTAGTTCGATTAGATCCTTCAACGTAGCGGAAAGCATAGTGGAAGTGATGCCCTGGAGATTGAACTTAATCTCATTGAACCGGGCGGAGTCCGAGGTGAAAAGGTAATAAACGACTTCACTCCTCCAACGGACTTGGAACAGCTTTAAAACGGGGATGACGGGGGATTTCCCTGCGTCGTCCACAATGCCATCGCGGACCCTCCACAGGAATTCTTCATAGGACATTCTCTTTTCCATAATTTGTCACTCCTAAACCCAAGATACCATTTGCCATCCCCTCAAGTTCGCTACTCCGCGCAAAGGCTTCTTTCCATTGTTTGTAACGTGGCCTTTCGCTCACCTCGCGAATTGGGTCAGAAGGGGGATAGGCCCAAAAATGGACCTAAGATATTATAGTACGAAAAACGTACTTATCAAGATTGGCGAGACAGGCTTTAACGCTAGATATCATCGTATTATTTCGAATATATCGGCATATCATAAATGATCTAAAGTGGGCGATATTTGCATATATAGAGGGGGTAGTACATCAATATAAAGTACGAAAAACGTACTTATGTTTTGAAGCGCGAATTTGCTCTGATGTCTTTGGGAGAGATTTACGGATCAATTGGTTTAGCCCGTTAGGAGTGCGTTCAAACCCCTAGCGATAAGCGGTGAGAATAATTTGCTTAAATTTCGTCAATTAAAAATCATTCAACCCCGATTGAATCTTTTCCAAAGCTTTCCGGATTAATGCCTTTCCCATCGTTTCGGACATCTTGGTTTTTTTCCTTTGAATGCTTTCTATCGTGCAAGGTGATGACGCTTTGGGGGTTTCCTGTTTTAGCTTTTAGACCTTCGATGTTCGTCCATATGGTTCGCCTTCGCATCTGGAGATTTCTAGTTTGTTTTTCATTGACAAAATTCCCATTCATTTTTGGAGTGGTTCCGAATGCCTATTCCTTGCTCGCGCGCACGCCTTCATTTAGCATTATTGGCATGAGATCTCCCCTTGCGTTCGCGGTCCGTCCAAAGTCTCTGGATGAGGTTATTGGGCAGAAGCATCTTCTCTCTCCGGGGTCCTTCTTGCTGAAGTCCGTGGAGAAGAAAGCTCCCTTTTCGATGATTTTCTTTGGGCCACCCGGAACGGGCAAAACGACTATCGCGGAAGCCTATGCCCAATCTCTTGGCGTCCACTTCATTTCGCTTAATGCCGTTACCGCCTCCAAGAAGGATTTGGAGCTTGCCGCGGATGAGGCCAAGATATGGAAACCCTGCATTCTGATCATGGATGAAGTACACCGTCTGGATAAGACCAAACAGGACTACCTTTTGCCTTATGTGGAGAACGGGACGTTCACTCTTATCGGGGCGACCACGGCGAATCCTTATGTATCCCTAAACCGCGCGATTCGTTCGCGTTGCAAGATCCTTGAGGTACTTCCGTTAAGCCAGGAAGAAGTCGTCGAAGGGCTCAAGCGGGCCATCGCTTCCCCTAAGGGTTTGGATGGCAAAGCGCGCTTTTCCGATGAGGCGTTAAAGTTCATCGCAAAGCTCTCTGGCGGGGATCTTCGTTTTGCCTTGAACATCTTGGAAGAGTCTTTCGTCCAGTTTGGGGAGATGGAGGAAGTGGGACTAAAGGAAGTCCAATCCATCAACAGCGTCCCTAACTACGCGATGGACAAGGACGAGGAAGAGCATTACGACTCCGTCTCCGCCCTTCAGAAATCGATTCGAGGTCGGGATGTAAACGCCGCGCTTTATTACTTAGCCCGCCTATGCATCGCTGGGGACTTGGACTCTATCAAACGGAGATTGCTGGTCACCGCTTACGAAGACATTGGCTTAGGCAACCCAAACGCCGTGCTCCGCGCCCAAATGGCCATTCAGGCAGCGGAACAGGTAGGCTTTCCCGAGGCGGTCATCCCCTTGGGAGACGCGGTGGTGGACCTTTGCCTTTCGCCTCACTCTCGGTCCGGTCACGATTCCATCTTCGCCGCGATGGACTTTGCTTCAAAGCAACCTTTCCACGTTCAGGATTACCTTAAGCTCACGCCCGTTAGTTTGAAGGAAGAGGACAAGTATCCTTATGACCGTCCCGATCTTTGGGAGAAGATTCAATACCTTCCCGATGAATTCGCGGACATGGAGTTTTATCAGCCAAGCGATTCCTCCACGTATGAAAAGGCCCTCCATCAGATTTATGAGCAATTAAAGGCTCAGGGCCGTAGCCCCCGCTTAGCGGAACTAAAGAAGAAAAAGAAAGCTTAGTAAGCGCTTTCAAGGCCCATTCCCTTGAAACGTTTTCTTTTAGGTCTATAGTCTCCTGCTTTCCAGCGAAAGGAGGAGACAAATGAAGGAAAAAGAAACATCGTCGGAAGAGTTCCACGAAAAAGAAAGCAGACTGGAACGATTCGTCGACGAACTCGTGGAATGCGCGGAACTCAACGCATGGGAATACGGCAATTCAGGCAACTTCCTGTATAGCTAAGAAGACGCCTTGCGGACATTGGCCTGTAGAGGCGTTTTCTTTTTGTTTAAGGGGGAGTAAGGTAAGGCGAAATGGAACTAGAGTATCGGGTATTAGATGAGCATAGCCCTGGCTTAGACGAGGTTTGCTTTCTTTTCGAAACCGCCTTCCCACCGGAAGAACGCCCACCGTTTGATCTGGCCATTTCGTGGAAGAATTCTTCGTTTAACGGGATATACCATGACGGCGAATTCGTCGCGTTGGCGGATTTGGTCGAATATCAGGATTATCTTTACGTGTTCTTTCTTGCCGTAAAGGAAGAAAAGCGGAATCAAGGCATTGGGGCCCAAATCCTTTCTGATTTGAAAAAGAAATACGCGGACAAGACTCTCTTCCTTCTGGCGGACGAAGTAGGGGAAGAATACGAAGACAACCCGCTGCGCTTACGCCGCGTGTATTTCTATGAACGGAACGGCTTTCACCACAACGGTATCCACATCAAGGAATTCGAAGTGATGTACCAGATGCAAGTTTGCGGTACGAAGGAAGTGGATAAACGCGTTTTCCTGTCTACCATGGAACGTCTTATCGGCCCCGAGATGATGAAAAAGCTCTATTCCGACGTTTAATCGTTGGGATTCTTCTTGCTTCGGTGTATCCTTAAGCCGCTTCGTGAAAGCGAAGATTCGCGGACATGGCGAAATTGGTATACGCGATAGACTTAGGATCTATTGCCTCACAGCGTGCAGGTTCGAGTCCTGTTGTCCGCACCATTGATGGCACGCCCCGTTTCCTTAAGAGGGAGGCGGGGTTTTCATTGCGTGCGTCAATCTCATCAACCCGTGCTATCAACCTATGTTATTGAGAAAGCAAAGGGTCGTGCAAAAGAAGCTTCCCTCGTTTGGTGTCGCTCTCAAAGATTCCTTGACTCCATCCCCTGTGAAATGGTCATAACAGTGGAAATGGCCGACGGTGGCATGGGCAGGAGGCGAGATCCCAAAGACGAACCGATTCTTTTGACAGACGAGAAAGAAAAAGCGGACGTTATTCTCACGGGGGGATTCGGATTTTCATGCTCTTGATTTGAGGAGACCCGAAGTCCTTAGCCCAAGAGATTTTTGGTCAAATACGGGGCAACGAACTTGTAAGCTTTTGCAGATTCTTTTTCATATCTTGCGTTTTAGCAGGGTGCAAAAGATGACAAAACCATGTTTTTGGCATTGAATAATTACATGCGGAAGGCGCGTACGTCGCTTGGAGAATAGCATGGCCCCACGTCTATTTGGCTTCATCGATTCCTATTCCTTAATGCTGTTTTTAGGCGTGGCTTTAGCGGTCGCGGTATTTGAGATATATTTCCGAATCCACCTCCGCGAAAATCGCCGAATCTTCTATTTGGAGCTGTGCGTTGGCATCGCCTTGATTTTAGGAATTGCTGGGGCATATTTAATGCAAAACCTCTACAATTTCGTGGAGAATCCCGCTTCTTTTACGTGGAGTTGGTCGCTGACGTTTTATGGCGGAGCTTTATTTGGGGCGGGGGGCTTCTTGCTGACGTATTTCCTTTATTCGCGCAAAAAATACCCTGGGTCTATCTGGCTGGTGCTTCGTATATTTCCCGCCTGTATTTGCGGCGCCCATGCGCTTGGCCGCATCGGCTGTTTCTTGGAGGGCTGCTGTTATGGCAAGCCCACGGATGCGTGGTATGGGGTGCAGTTTGCGACAACTGCCACCAAGGTGATTCCCACGAACCTTTTCGAGGCGATGTTCTTATTCGTCCTTTTTGGCCTCTTCCTGTTCTTAGCGTTTCGTTATGACAGCGACTTTTCCGTTTCGACCTACATGATGGCCTATGGCGCCTTCCGCTTTGCCATCGAGTTCTTCCGCGACGACCATCGTGGCGCATGGATCCCTGGGCTAACCCCAAGCCAATTCTGGTCCATTTTGCTTTTCGTGGGTGGGGTAGGCCTATTGATCTTTTTCCTCATACGCAGGAAACGGGCGTTAACCTATGGAAGCGAAGAGTAAGAAAGATTACGCGCATAACGAAGGCTACCTGACGTTGGTCCTTCTTTTGGTCTACCTCGCTTTGGAGCAGATCCCGTGGGCGCGGTTCATCGCGGGTGATGTCCCGGTGGCGGCGATTACCTTAGGGGTCCGTTTGGTCTTTGCCGTTATCGTCTTCTTCGTATTGTGGTGGTACCGCGCGCCCTTTTCCTCGATGTGGAAGGTTTTGCCTCGTGCCTTCTTGTTCGCCCCGTTTTTCCTGATTCCATTCTCCAACTTGATTGGTGGTTGGGCCGAAGGGGCGATCATGGAGATAAGCGTTCCAACCGAGCTATTTGTTTTATCGAGTTTCTCTTCTTTGCTCGTGGCCATCTTGGAAGAGACGTTGTTCCGTTTTCTGCTGATGTCTTATTTGTCCCACAAGATGAAAAAGGAAATCGCATTGTTGCTATCTTCCGTCATCTTTGGCGTGCTCCATTTGCTGAACCTATTCTCTGGGGCGGACGTCGCCTCCGTGTTCTTGCAGGTGGCCTATAGCACGGGCATAGGGCTCATCGCAGGCTTCATGTGGGGCTATGGGGGAGGGCTTATCCTTCCGATCGCCTTCCATTTCTTGTTTAACTGGCTGGAGGGGGACACCTTCCGCGCCTGCTATGTGGGTAGTGGTGGCACCGCCATTTGGGTAAGCAATCTTGTCTTCGCCTTATTGGCCGCGATCTATGGCGTCACCTTATTCTTCTTATGGCGGAAGCAAGACGGTCAGGGAAGCGAAGACCTGGAGGTCCAATCGTAGGCGCTTCATGCGCCAGAAGGAAAATATGGGTCTACAATAGACTCCGCCAGAAGGGGGGAGACCATGAAAAGAGAACTAACGCTTGTACTAGAAGGCTCCACGAAAGCCTCGGAAACTTTGGAAGAATTGAAGACCGAGGGCTTTAACGCCACCGTCATCAGCACCGAATCGCTCCGCCATGCGGTGGACTATTATCCGGGCGACCATCATTTCTTCAACCTACGCCAATTTGAGAATCGCGCGAACATGGAAAGCGTGTTGTGCCTTTTCGTTATTGATGAGGAACGGCTGGATACCTTGAAAGACGTGATCCGCAGGTACACCAACGGATTCAGAGACATCAAAGGGTTCATGTACTCTCGACCGATTGACGACTTCGAAGGCTCCGTTTGATTTTATGGAATACGTGCACATATTTGGCTATATCGCCTTGCTTTTGCTTGTCGCGCTTCTATCGACGCGGTTGATGCGGGTTTTGAAGCTCCCCAACGTCACGGGGTATATCATCACTGGCATCTTGATGGGCCCTTTCGCCTTCGGTCTTTTCTTCAATGGTTTTTCGTTTGAGGGAATCGAGGCGAGCCCGGTTTTCCAGTTCGTGGACCGGATCAAGTGGGTGAGCACCATCGCCTTGGGCTTCATCGCTTTCTCCATCGGCACCTCCTTTCGTATTCCAACCTTGAAGGCAGTGGGAAAGAAGGTCATCACCATTACGGTGTTTGAATCCCTGTTTGCCTCGCTGGCCGTCTTGGGCGCTTTGATCGTGGCGCACTTCATTTCCTCGGACCAGGTGACCTGGGAAATCGTTCTCACCCTTTCCGCCATCGCGGCCGCGACCGCCCCGGCGGCGACGCTTATGGTCATCAAGCAATACAATGCCCGTGGCCCATTGGTGGATACGCTTTTGCCCGTCGTGGCGTTAGACGACGCAAGCGCGTTGATCCTGTTCGCGATATTGTTCCAAATCGCCTCAACGATCGCCTCAGGGAATGGGCAATTCGACGTTTATCGAATGGTGTTCAAACCCTTGATCGAAATCGTGTTGTCCCTTGGGATCGGCGCGGTGTTTGGCTTGTTGATCAGTTTGCTGAACATGTGGTTTAAGTCGCGGAACAACCGCCTCATCCTATGCGTGTTTGCCGTGTTCGCCGCGTGTGGCGTCTATTATCTTTTCAAGGCCCCGTGGATGGGCGGGTTTGAATTAAGCTCGTTGCTAATGTGCATGATGATCGGGGCGTTTTACGCGAACATGCGCAAGGACTCGGGGAAGACGCTCGACGTCATGGATCGCTTCACGTCCCCCATCTATTTGATGTTCTTCGTCATCTCGGGCGCTTCCTTGGATTTGAGGGTGTTCTTCAATGGCTCAGGTCCGTTGGTGCTTTTGGTTGGCCTCACCTACATCGTCTTCCGCGTCATCGGCAAGTGGGGCGGGGCCTTTACGGGCGCGTCGATTTCCCGATGCGAACCCAAAATCAAAAGGTACCTTGGCTTCGCCCTAATCCCTCAGGCGGGTGTGGCCATTGGTTTGGCGACCACCGCAAGCACGTTGTTTGGGGCCAGTCCCAACGAAGAAGTACAGCGCGCGGGTGCACTGATCATCGCCATCGTTTTGACTTCTACGCTGGTCTATGAGCTCGTGGGGCCGGTCGTAAGCAAATTCGCCTTATCCAAGGCAGGCGAAATCCAGATGCAATAAGCCTTACCCAATCGTTTGGAGTAATTCGCCGAAGCGCTCATGCGCCTCGGGGAAGAAGCACTGGGCCATCACGATGAAAAGCTCATCGACGAACGGTGGCATCGAGGCTTTCTCTTTGTCGGTGATGTAGCCCTTTTCGTTCATGTAGGCGTAGGTCCGTAAGCCTAGATAAGCGCAGCCAATCTTGTCGAAGGGGTCGGCGAATTTCGAATAGGCCGTGGCGAAAGAGACCAATCTCTTGCGTAAATCCTCTTCCAAAGGCCCATGGTTCAGGTCGCGCTCGAGCAAGGAAAGCTGTTGCACGACCTTGCTATTGCAGCAGGTGAGGAAGAAGGAGTCCATCGGCCCGATTTCCTTTTCACCGAGCATGTCGTCAATGAACTCTTTGTAGGCGCCGTTTTCCATGACGCGTTCTTTACGCATCGTCCTGCTAAGGAACAAGAGCAACTCGATGCGGATGTCTTCGATTCCACCATGGCTTTCCTTTTGGGTGAGGTGGCTAAGGGGGAGGCTAAGGCTTGTGGCGATGCTGGAGGGGCTGGCTTGGCCATAGGTTTTGGTGAGCAGCCATTTCCATGAATCGATGAGCCCTTGGAGGATGGCGTTGGCCAAGCGGTGGGATTTCGACCCCACGAAGTACATGAGCCACTTGTCGCAGAGCATGTCGTCGAGGAACCCGTGCTTGTGGCTTTGGGCGAAAAACGCGGTCGCGTGGTCGATGAACGCGATCTTCAGCGCATCCCCAGGCTGCATGTCTTCGGAACTAAAGTAGGCGTTATTCTCAACTTCCTTGGAAAAAGAGGAAATGACCCAGGACAAACGTAGGCATAGCAGGTCGCGCCAAAGGAAGAATTCGGGATTGGCATCTTTATCGTCTTCCTTGCGTACTTCTAGGTAACGCTCCTTCCCGAGTTTCATGCCATGGGTTTCAACGGTCTCCACTTTGAGATAAAGGTGGTTGACCGCGTCTTCTAGGCGGGAGGGGTAGGCGTCTTCTAAGACGGTAAGCAATGCCTTTTGCACCGAAACCACGAACGCGCGGACCGTGGTGTCGGTAAGGCAAAGCCGCCCATTGTCCACCGAGGCGAAGAATAACAACGCGTTAAGCAGCCTTGTTTCCGTTTCTTCGTCTAGTGGGCAATAGTCTTCCAAATACGCGCTCTCCTTCTTGAGCATCGCCCGATCGGCGTAAACGATTTGCTCGGGGCTTAGCCCAAGGGGGAAGGCCAAAAGGTCAAGCAATGCTTGCGCGAAGAGCGCTTGGGCCTTGCCCGGCAGGGAATGCATGATGTGGTTGAGCGTGTAGTAGAGGATGTCGTAGGTTTGCCTTAGCCCAAGCATCTGACGGAACGTCGGCAAATACGCCATCGGGGAGACGAAGTGGATCAAATGCTCCGCGATCCATTTGTAGTCGATGACGCCAAGCCCAGGGTTGGCTTGGAGCAAAGCCTCTTGATCGACGTCACGGCCGAAATGGGACAAATAGGATTCGAAGAAGGCTTTGGGGTTATCCCGTTCCTTGAGGTTAATGACTTCAAAGAAGGGGTAACGTTCGGCCTGCATTTTGCTATTCGTCGTCATCAAAACGCGCAGATTCGCGGGCATTTTGCGGAAATGGAAGAGGAAATTGTATAAAAACGTGCGGGAATAATCCTGGTCAAAGGGCAGGTTGATGTCGTTGATCAGGATCGTCAAAGGGCGTGATAGTTGCAGCGCTTCAAGTTGTTGGTTCAGGATCCCAAGGTTTCGCTGGGCCTTGGTCTCGAAGCTAGTGGGCGCGGATAACCCTTCCGGCAGGGGAAGTTCATACCCAAGCGCCTCTAGGCCATCGTGGATTTGGTCGTAGAGAAAACCTAATGGGGCGGAAGCGGAAGAGGGGGTGAATTCGATGATGATCTTGTCTTCCTTGAGGCGCGACACCATTTCCCGGGCCACGGTGGATTTCCCGATGGGCTTGGGGCAATAAAAAAGAATGGGGCGCTTCTGATCTTGCAGCGCTTCTTGGATTTGCCCTTCCAAGGATGGCAAAGGGATATAGGGGACTTTAGGAGAGGGCTTTGGTAGATCGTTGATTCTCATGGTTTTCCTTGCCTAGCCTTGTTTGTTTTGGCGTCGCGGAGGTGGGACGGATGTTAAAAGTATTGTGCCATTGGCGGAAAACCTTTTGAAGGGTTTGGGCCATGGCGAAAAGAAAAAAGCGAACGCGCGCAACCGCATTCGCTTTCTGCTTTCTTTATTCTTCCTCTGCGGGATGGAGGATGGGCAAACGGATGACCACTTCGTTGGCGATGAAGGCGAGTAGCACCATGAGGAAGGCACCCATGGAGACGTCGCTGAGGAAGTGGGCGGCCGCAAGGATGCGCCCAAAGCCGACCAAGACGATTGCGCCTGCGGCGAGACAGAAGAATAGCGTCTGGCGCTTGGCGAGTTTGGGATTGATCAGCGGCATGAAGACGACCGTCACCAAGAGGATGGAAGTCTCGCAGGTGTGGCCCGAGGGGAAGGATTTGAACTCCTCGCTGTCTAAGCCGGCGGCCGTCATTTGGGCTTGGTAGTCGCCATTGGGCTGATACCAGTTGAAGAAGGGGATCTCCGGATGGGCGGAGATGGCGCGGAACCGCGGACGGTGGAAGATGGCCTTAAGGCCAGAAACGCCTGGCAAAAGCGCGAGTCCCATCACCGCCATGGCGATCAGCAACACGATCCACGCCTTGTCGTTGGTGGTGTCCTTGAATAGGAAATAGCCACCTACCGCCGCGCCGCAAAGCACGACCCCGGCGATAAGGTAACCGACGATTTCCGGTGCGGATCCGGCGAAACCATTGACGCCGAAGTATTCGCCTCCCGCGTATTTTATCGAGGCGCCAAGGCAAGCCGCCCCGGCGATCCAGAAAAGGACTCTCGCCCACACGGGGTAATCCTTTTTCAGTCCTAATCCCGCCCAAGCCCCGGCGATCAAGGCTAGTCCGCCAAAGCCGATGGTGGGGCAGACGGCACTGATGGTTAAGGCTAAGCCGTTGGTCGGGCTCGCGATGGCTTGGCTTATCTGCAAGTCCAAAAAGGACCCTAGGATGATGCCCAATATGGCAATGCCTAAGACGATGAGTAGGGGAATACGCATTTTCTTCATATCAACTTCCTCGCGTCTTATAGGGTAGCGGTTTTCCTTAGGCCGGTCACCAATGTCTTTTTGCGACGGAAACGGGGGCGCCCCTATCTTTTATTGATTAATAAAAGCGGGGGACTTAGGATTAAAAAGATATAGCGAAAGCAACGTTTCAAGGAGAGCTAGCATGGCGAAACTGGAAGCACCGAAATGGCAGCAGGATTTGGATTTTTTCATCCGCCACAAATCCGGCATCATCCTCGAGGGGGATATTTCCGACCTCCACCCGCTAGAGGGGGAAGAAGACGCCCGCCTTTATGGCGTCGACCAAATCCTTTACGAGAAGCTGCGCGGGTATGGTTATCATTCCGTGGTCTTCTTCAACCAAGTGGATGGCTTCTATAACCGCTTCGACCCGGACTTCGAGAAAGAATTCAAGCGTTTCAACAAGGACGTGATGGACAACGACCAAGGCATCGGCCAAGCCGAAGGGGTCGGCACGACGGGCATGGGCCAAGTCGAGCCCCAGCAAACCACCCAAATCGGCCCTGGGACCTTCGCTTCCTTGTTCACCGTCAACGCCGGATATGACCGTGGCCAATCCAAGTTCGGCGGGGCGACCGAGATCATCCGCCGCTCGATGCGCAACACCCAAGGCGCGGTGGCCTTCGTCATGGAATTGGCTTCCCGCTATACGACCCGTCCCGACCACCTTTCCGACCAAGAAGAGTATTTCTATTCGGAGCTTTTCCTCGCGGTGAAAGATGGGGAGAAGGGCCCTGGCGCCCAAAAGGACGAATCGGGCAACCAAACCTTCTTGCCCAATGTCGTCATTCTCGTCGTGGACAAGGCCAACGACATCCCCGCGTGGTTTTACGTGGGCAACCAACGCATCAAGTCGCTTGTCATCGCTGAGCCGGAGAAAGCCTTCCGCGCGGCCTATTTCGAGCAGCGTTTCGAGCAATCTCCGGAAGTCGCCAAGATGGACCCCGAGGAGTGGAAGAAGATGAAGAACCGCTTCTCCAGCCTCACCGAAGGATTGAAGAACTGCGACATCGAAAGCATTTGCAACATCATCGAGGACAAAGAGGATGGCTACGGCCTTTCCTCGATGGAACAAGCCATCCACCGGTTTAAGTTCGGCGTGGTGAAGAATCCCTGGACCGCGAATGAGTCCGAGGTCGATCCCGTGAACCGCCTTGGTTCATTGGACAAAGATATACGCAAGAGGGTCAAAGGGCAAAACCATGCCGTCCTTCAGGCCGAAGACATCATCAAGCGTTCCGTCTTGGGCTTCTCGGGCTTGCAGCATTCCTCCTCTTCCAACAAGCCGCGTGGCGTCATGTTCCTCGCAGGTCCTACGGGCGTAGGCAAAACCGAGCTGGCGAAGACGTTGGCGGAATGGCTCTTCGGCACCGAGGAGGCCTTAATCCGCTTCGATATGTCGGAGTTCCGCGACCCAGCCTCCGACCAAAGGCTATTAGGGGCCGCCCCGGGCTATATCGGTTATGAGGAAGGCGGCGAGCTCACCAATGCGGTGAAGCAACATCCCTTTTCCATTCTTCTCTTCGACGAAATCGAGAAGGCCCATCCCAACATCATGGATAAGTTCCTCCAAATTTTGGAGGATGGCCGTTTGACCGACAGCCATGGAGACACGGTATTCTTCTCCGACACGTTGATCATCTTCACCTCCAACATCGGTTTCAGCGGCAAATCCGCGATCGTTTCCGAAAAGAAATACGATTTGAAGTACGAAGATTGGGTCGTCCATCCCGACCCCGAGCATACCTACGACGCCTACCGGGACGAAGTGTTGGCCCGCGTGGATTACCATTTCGACCACGAACTAGGGCGCAAGGAAATCAAAAACCGCATCGGCGAGAACTTCATCGTCTTCGAATACATCGACGAGAAAACCGCCTACGAGATTATGGAGAAGCAGCTTGACGGCATTATCTCCAACGCCGCTGGGCAAGACCGTCACATCGAAATCAGTTTTGGCGATAAGGCGAAGCAAAGTCTGCGCGTGGAAATCGCGAAGCATTTGGCCGATGGTGGCCGCGGCGTGGGCAACGTCATCGAGAAATTCGTTTTGAACCCCATCTCCGCCCACGTGGCCGCCGAGCTTTTGGCGGGACGCGAGGTGTCTTCGCTACAGATTGAAGACATCAAGATCGAAGATAGCCGAGGAACGTTGATCCTAGAATAATGACCGTCCATGCGATGACCGCCATAGGGCAACGCCCCAACAACGAAGACGCCCTCGTCGTGGGAGGGGAGGTTTTCCTTAACGAAGCCAACCTTTCCCGGCAGGACGTGGAGTTCGTCGCGGTGCTGGACGGGGTAGGGGGATCCCCACGCGGGGAAGTCGCCTCCTCCGTCGGCGCCTATTCGTTAGCCAAGGCGTTCCGTTCCGATATGGACGAGGAGGCGCTCCGCTCCGCGTTAATGCAGGCGCATTTGGACGTGGCGGGGCAACAACAAGGCCCTGCCGAAAAAGGCCCTTTCTCCACCTTGGTGGGCATCGCCCGTTTGAACGACGGGTATTACTTTTTTAACCTTGGCGATTCCATATCCTTACTTTATTCCCATGGCCATCTAAGACAGGTGTCCATGGACGACTCCACGACCCCAAACGTTTACGAATATGGGTTGGACGTGCATGGGTTTATCACCTATTGCCTCGGACAGCCTGGATTGCTTCGGGGAGATTTTCATATCCAAAAGGCGGATCTGGTTCCCGGGGACGTGGTTCTCATCACCAGCGATGGCATCACCTCCACCATCCCCTTCCTTGATTTGGAGGATATCTTGAGGCAGAGCATGGACGGGAAGGAGCAATTCGACCATATCGTCGAGGAAGTGGGGCGGAGGGTATCTTTGGATAACTATACCTTGGCCTTGTGTGAACTATGATGGATCCCAAATACGAGAAAATAGCCTCCCAAGGAAGCGAGGCGACCGAGAAGTTCCTTACCCTTTTCGGCAAGGTGGTTTCCCCGTCCACCAAAGACGCCTTGCAAAAGGCGGTGGCCCAGCAGCGGGGCGAGAACCTCGTCGCCGCCTTCCGTCAGATGCCCGGCATACGCGACGCTTCGGTGCAGGTGATGCCCCCCAACGTCTTCAAGTCGAAAACCCCGGAAGAGATGGCTTCCTATAGCGAAGCCTACGAAAAGGTGTATGAGGCCATGGACAAGGCGCGGAAAGACTCCGCCCATCCCAAGGACTACTCCGCCTTGCTTAAAGAAAGCAAATACTTCGTAAAAGGGAGAATCGACTTAAGCACCGAGGACAAGGCCCGTTCCTTCCTCGCCGCGTTCTCTTCTTGCCCCAGCATCCCCAACGCGGTCGCTTCGTTGCCCCAATACGCCAGTCCGTTCGAAGTCGTGGATCCCAAGGTTTCCTATGACGTGGACGACGTGAAGGAAGTGGGGAAATACCCGCCGCGGTACGCCTATTCCCAAAAGGCGCTTCAAACCAAGGAAGACGCGATTGAGGCCAAGGAGCAAGCCGATGCCTTGCGCGCCACCCAAAAGGAGAAATGGAGACGCTTCTTCATCTTGGGCATTTTGCCGGGACTCATCCTTTTGGGCGTGGCGTGCGTGCTTTCTTTCGGGCTAGGGTTTTTGTTGCCTTTGATCCCTGGGTGGACGGAAGGGGCCTATGCGACGGGCTGGGTGCCCTTCTTCATGCTCCTCTCCTATGTTTTGGCCGCCCTTACGATCCGCATCGTCACCGACGTTTTGCCCACCAAACTATTCCGCGACCATCCGGACTATAACGCCGTCAAAGGCCTATCCTTGATCGCCTCTGGCGTTCTCCGTGTCGTTATGGTCTTCGCCGCCCCGCTATGCTATTTCCGGTTCGAGGGTTCTTATTGGTGGGGGGTGCTCCAATGGGGCATCGTCTGCCTCGTCGGTTTCTTGTTCCAATTTTTCCTGCAGGAAAGGAAGCGCACGTACTACGCCTTTTTGCTCTTGGAGGTTTTGGCGGGCCTCCTGCTTATGTCCTACGTCCCCCAGAGCTTTTCGCTTGTTGACGAGGCCACGGGGGTAAGTTCGTGGAACCCATGGGCGCTTCTTCTTTACGCCGCCGTGGGGCTTAGCCTGTTTGGCTATGGGTATTTGGCCAAGCCTTCCGCGGACCGCTTCCTCAAACAGAAAATGCCGTTTGGCGCCTATTTTACCCGTTTCCTATGGGAGACTTTGACTCATATCCTCGTCCCGATGGTCCTCTTCGCCGTGGCGTTGCTTATGCAAAAGTGGACCCGTAGCTGGTTCTATCTGTGGCCCGAGGTATACGAAGGCACCGCGCCGTTCTCCTTTGCCTTATGGGGGCATATCACCCTTCAGATTATTTACGTGCTGCTATTCCTAGGCGGCTCTTCTGTGCTACTTGGTTTCCTTCGCGGTGGCATTTCGGATTTGGTCGACCCCGAGAACCGTTTCCGATCTCCCTCGCTGACCACGCGTTTCTTCTGGACGACCGTGGACGCCTATTTGGTGTTCTTGGTGCTGTCGACGGGCTTCCCTGGGTATTACGCGGGGATCTTGGATGGGCAAACCATCGCCCTTTCCTTAATCGCCATGGTGCCGTTTTTCCTCTTCCCGTTCCTGTTCTGCCGGAACAATGGCAAAAAGCCCATCCCGATGTTTGGTTGGGCCCGTGGCGAGGTGATGTTCCCTTACACCACGTTATTTATGGCTTTGGCCTTCCCGATGGTGACCATGATGATGCTCAACTGCCATGGTGGCCACCTCATTGGGCTAGCCATCTATGGCGAGGTGTTCGTGTTCGCCATTTGCTATGGGGCGCATTGGCTTAGCTACGTCATGGAGGACTTCTGACATGCCCGAAGAAAACAAAGACCTTTATCTTGGGCAAGCCACCCAAGTCGAAACCGACGCCACCCGAGTCGAAACCGACGCCACGCTTCTAGAAACGGGGGCGACGGTGGTGGAGCCTACGGGGGATGAGGCGCTTTTGGGGCAGCCTGAGGCCCTCGGGATCGCGGAAGAATACCCCGCAGGGACCGTTTTGGGCGATGGCTATGAGATCGTGCGGACCTTGGTGACGCGCACCCCCAGCGGCCAAGCCCAGCTTTATGGGGTGAAGAAACAAGACAAGCGTTATGTCGCCAAAGTCTTCTTCCCTGGCTTTATGGGCGCGGAGAGGAAAGTGCGCGAGGCCTTAAAGAAAATCAATTGCCCGTATTTGATGCCTATCCTTGCGGATGGCACGACTTCCGATGGACGTTATTACGAAATCGCCCCCTTCTATCGGCATGGGAGTTTGGAAAAGCACCGCGGCCCTTCAGAGCCCATGCTTAAAACGGTTATCGAGGAGCTTAACGAAGCATTGCACGCCCTGCACGAAGCCGACCTCATCCACGGCGACGTGAAGCCCCAAAACGTCTATATGACCGATGATGGCCGCCATATCGTCTTAGGCGATTACGACATCGCCCGCTTCCTCGACGGGCGCAAAAACATCAAAAACGATCGCCGCATGACCCCCAAATACGCGGCTCCGGAATGCACCAACGTCCCTTCCATCATCATGAAGGAGTCGGACATGTTCTCCTTTGGCATGACCCTCCGTTACATTTCCCATGGCAGCGATGAGTACTTCGACGTGCTCGACACCGCCGCGATCGCCGAGCTTCGCGCGGAAGGGGAGCTTATTCTGCCTACCGACATCGATTCGGATATCCGCGACCTCATCACCGTGCTCACACGCACCAAAGCCAAAGACCGCGCCGATTACGCGGCGGTTGCCTCCTGGCTAAAAGACCCCGCCCCGTTCCGTGGCAACGCCACCGACGCGCGCTTTGCCGAGAACAACCCCAAAATCCGCTCGTTCGAGTATAAGGGCAAGCACGTGACCACGTTAAAGGACTTGGCCTCGCTCCTGAATTCGGATTGGAATGGCTTGGAAGTGGTGCTTTCCGCAAGCGCCCCCGCGCCCAGCAAAGAACGTTTGCTGGTGCAACACCTATTGGATTCGGGCCTACAATCCACCGCTGCGGAAGTGCGGGTGATCCTTTCCTCCCATGAGCCGTTGTATAACCGCGTGACGCGGTTGCTTCATGCCTTAGACCCTTCGATGGGTCTATCTGCGTTTGGCACGCTTTTCCCATCGGTTAAAGCGTTCTTTGAGCATATATATGCTCATCCCGATTTCCCATTGATGCCCGCGATGTTCCGTTATGAGATTTTGACGATGTATGCCAAATCCGAAGGAAACGACGGATTGGTGAAGGAACTCGACCATCTAAAGAAGGGCTTCCCGAAATGCAACGATGAGGAGTGGGCCGACGTGGTGCTCAATTATTTCCGCAACGCGGACGTGTTCTACCTCCGTCTTCGCCCCATGGGCCTAAAGGATTATTTGGATGGGCTTTCCGCCCTCGTCCCCGCGCCGAGCTACCTTTCTTCCCGCGCCCCTTATCTTCAAGCCATTTTCATGAAGCAAGGGAAACTGTCGGAGGAACTATGCAAAAAGGTGTACCGCGAGGCGATGAAGGAAAACGACGCGCGCTTCTTGCAGCGTCTGAGCTTCGTCTTGCTTGGCCACGCCGAGGCGCGTGTCGGATCAAAAACCGTCCATAACGTCGCGGAGTTCGTACTGGCCCAAAACGAGGCCTACGCGAAGGGGGAGAAGGGACTAGAAGCCTTATACGAAGAAGGTGGTACGTTCTTCTTCTTGCTTTCGCTTGAAGGCGGGAATAACGCCGCATTGGAGGCAGCCGTGCGTAAGGAATCTTCCATCGCGCTTCGCCCCGCCGTCGTCTATTGCATGACGGAGAAAGTGCCGCTATACCAAGGCTGCGCGAGCATCGACGAATTTGCGAAGAAGGCTTTGGCCCAATCTAATACCGAGCAGGCATTTGCCAAGGCCTTGAAAGACCCCGTCTTCAAACTGTGGGCGGGGCGCTTTACCAACATCGCATAATCAGGAGGAATAGATATGTCCGGAGAAGGAGAAGTAGCACTCGGCATCGCAGGCGCGGTTGTCGCCGCACCCGCCGCCATCGCCGTGGCAGGAGCCGCACTCGGCGCGGCAACCGCCGTTGGCGTAGCCGCCGCAGGGGTAGGGGCCGCAGCAGCTGGAGTGGCCGGTGCCGCCGCGAGCATGGTGGGCGCCGCCACGGGCGCTTTGCAAGCCATGAAAGATTGTGGGCGGGCCGCCATCATGGCAAAAGACGCGGTACGTGACGCCATTGGGGATTGCGCCGATGAGTTGCGCGACCTATCGATGGCCCAAGCCAACAAGGCGAAGAAAGCTTACGACCAGCTGCGCGAACAGCTAGAGAACATGGACGAGCAGCGTAAGCAAGACGCGCAAAAGCGCCTGCTCGCCTCCATTTCCACGCAGACCCTTGGGGTGGCCAAGGAAGACTTGCAGAAGGCGAGCCTTGGCGATTTGGCCGACCTGTCCTCGGTCTGCTTCCATTTGGACAAGATCGATAGCCTGCTCTATCAAATGGAACAGGAAGGCATGGACACGGAGAAAGAGCATCAACGCGTCGAGAAACTCCGCGATGAGCTTCACGAGAACCTCAAAAAGAAGAAGGGCCTTGGGGACATCGACCCCAAAGCCATGGAAATCATTTCCGACATCGGCAAGCGGCTGGAGCAAGAAGCCAAAGACGCCCAGGCGTTAGAACCCTGCAAGAAGGAAGTCCTCATGTTGCAAACCCACATCGAGGATCCCTATCTTGGCGTGTTCGAATCCGATTTGCTGGAAATCATGCAAAGCCAGGAAAAGCCCGACGAGGCTGAGCTCGAGCTGGAGCGGCTCCGCACCAAGGTCATCGGCTTCTCCATCCAAGCCCGTTCCATCGAAATCGCTTCTTCGGAAGCCTACGAAGAGATGCATGAGTATATCCGCGCGGTTCGGGAAAAACTGCAAGAAGACGTGCACGTGTCGGAGAAAATCCGTTATATGGATGAGCTTCTCCCCCTTATCGAATCCCGTTACAAGGATTGCCTTGCGGATAACCGCGAACTATTGGAGAAGAAGGCCGAGTACGACACGATCCATCTCGCCCTGGCCTCCCTTATGGCGGAACTTGGCCAAGGGGTTCCCGAATACAAGTTCTCCGCTTCCGATCCTAGCGCCTCCATCGCCTCCGAAACCTTGCTGGTGGAGCAAAAAGGCGAGCTTTTGGATCGCCGCCACGCGCAGGAGAAGATCCACAAGGCCATCGGCGACGCGATGCGGAAACGCCGTTGGGGCTTGGTCGCCCAAGAACGCTTTGAGGACGAAGGCA
>JAILIV010000027.1 GCA_024695105.1 Bacilli bacterium | reverse complement strand
CCAGGCAAAATGGTCGCGCGTTGGCCAATGAACGTATTGTTTCCGATATGCACGTCCTTCACCAAAATGGATTCGTTGTCCGGGTCGGCAAGCCCTGCAGCGACCATGCCGCAGTCAATGGAATAGTCATGGACCAGAATGATGGTTTCCTGGGTGATGACGGTTTGATCACCGATATAAATCTTGCCTCCGCCGAAGACATCGAGCTTCGCGGAACGGTCAATATACTTAGGGTCACCCGCAAAGATAACCGCCCCAGTTTTGGCGTAAAGATTCTTCACCGCCTTTCGGTAATGCTTTCGTCCGAAAAGCATATGGAAGGGTAATAAGGACTTCTTGATCTTGAATCCGAGTTTTCCCATAACTGACTCCTTTATTCTCCAAAATATAGCGCTTTGTATTTAGCGATGAACCCTTCGTAAGAGAAGGATTCGTCATACGTCTTTTTCGCGGCTTTACTAAGCTTCGATAAGTCGACTTCCTTCACACGAAGCAAAGCTTCCGATAAAGAGACGGGGTCTTCGGTTTTAAATAGAAGGCCATTCTCCCCATCTACGACGATTTCGGCGTTGCTACCAATATCTGATGCAATGATTGGCCTAGCGACCGCCATCGACTCGATGATGCCTAAAGGCAAGCCTTCCCAACGCGAAGGGAGCAAGGCGCAATCGGCATTCTCCAAAGCGTTTAATGGATTATTGGTTGGCCCCATGAAAAACACGTTATCCAAGGGCTTTGCCTGCTCTTTTAATTGCTCTTCCCAAGGGCCGGACCCATACAAATAGAAGCGGTACGTAGATGCTTTATCCCCTAAAAGCGAGATCGCATTCAGCAAAACATCCACTCCCTTTTGTTCCGCCAAGCGGCCTACGAAGACGAAAGTAAGCAAACCTTCTTTTTCGTTTTTCTCGAAATAATCCAAAGGTTCCTTGACGTGCCGTGGATCGATGGAATTCGTGATCGTGCAGATGGAATCCTTCGGAATGCCATACTCTTGGGTCATGCAATCGTAGACGGCACTACCGCAGGCAACGTTTTGGCAGCCTTTGAAAGCAAAGCGCGTCAACGCCTTCTTGTCGGAGAAGGTGTTATGGATGGTGTTGATGCGCTTTTTGGCTTTCAAGCCTTTGCACAAAAAAGCGGCCATACGATGATGGGTATGGATGATGTCGATTTGCTCTTCCTTAACAATACGGCGCAGTGTCTTGCGAATCTTTAAAAGGCGAAGCGGGTTCGACGTTGAGATATCAGGAATAGTAATATGGCGAATGCCCAACTCCTCAAGACGAGGCAAAAGCGCCCCACCGGTAGAGCAAACGATGATCTTCGCGCAGGAATCTTTTAACGCCTCGCAAAGTTGCAACACGACTTTCTCCGTCCCGCCGATTTCCATCGTCCGGGTCACGAAGAGGAGATTGGGTTTCTCGTTCATAAGCGAGAAGCATTATACCATATATAGGTATGCCCTTGCCCGTCGCCTATGTTAGGATAACGGCAAGTTGTAACGCCCATGAGAGATTACGTCACCTTCTTACCCTTTGACGCCCTAACCATGGAGGAAGCCGTGGAAGAGGCCGTTAGCAAAGCCAAATTGCCCACTCCTTCTTTGCTCGTCACCCCTAATTTAGACGGGCTACGCCAAACGTATAAAAACCCCGAGGTCCGCCAAGCGGTCCAATCCGGTGACATCATCACCATTGATGGCAAGCCCGTGTTATGGCTCGCTAAGCTCTCCAAAAAGAAAGCGTTTAAAAACACCGTACCGGGAAGCGACTTCACCGTCCACCTTTTGCCCCGTCTAGAACAAGAAGGTTTATCCGTCTATTTCTTCGGTGGCAAGGAAGGCGTGGCCGAACAAGCGGCAGAAAACGTTCTCAAACAATATCCAAACCTCAAAATCGCGGGTACTTTGTGCCCGGAATTCGGTTTCCAAAACAATGAGGAACTATGCAAAACCTACATTGATTTGATAAATGCGTCCGATGCCGACGTGGTTTTGCTTTGCACCGGATTCCCGAAATCCGAACTCTTCTTCACCCGTCATAAAGACCAATTTAAGAAGGGACTGTTCATGTGCGTAGGCGCGACCGTCGACTTCCTCGCGGGCTCGGTCAAACGCGCGCCAAAATGGATGTCCAAGATCGGTTTGGAATGGCTTTACCGCCTCTTTCATGACTTTGGCCGTCTATTCAAGCGTTACTGGCTCGACTTCTGGTTCTTGGTGAAGATATTGTTCCTTATGGCCTTCAACAAAAAAGCCATCGAAAAGCGTAAACCCCAAGGAGAATGACCATGCCCCGATCCGAAATCGAAATCCTTAACGAACTAATTGCCCGTTACCCCGTTCTCGCTCCCTGCAAAAAAAGCATTCAAACCGCATACGAAATGCTCCGTGACAGCTACGAAGACGGAAAAAAGCTTTTGGTGTGCGGCAATGGCGGATCCGCGGCCGACAGCGAGCACATCGTCGGCGAGCTTATGAAAGGGTTCAAAAGCCTTCGCCCTTTAGACAAACAAGAGAAGCAAAAACTCGAATACATCCATCCCGAGATGGGGGCACTGCTTTCTTCGCGCCTACAATCCCCGCTTCCCGCCATCTCTTTGGTGGGCCATCCTGGGCTTACCACAGCGTTTAGCAACGACGTGGATAACGGAGGCAAGATTGCCTTCGCGCAGCAGGCATATGGATTAGGAAACGCGGGGGACGTGCTATTAGGAATCACTACTTCTGGCAATTCCGAGAATGTTCTTCTCGCGGCCGTGGCGGCCAAGGCAAAAGGCCTATTCGTCCTTGGGCTTACCGGGCAAGGTGGAGGTAAACTCGCCGAATTGGCCGACGTCATCATCGCCGTACCAGAAAAAGAGACGTTTAAAGTTCAGGAACTTCACCTGCCCATCTATCATTGCCTTTGCCTAATGCTAGAACGCCATTTCTATGGCGAATGATTATTCCAAGCTCGCCCGACGGTCGTAGATCTCGGGGGTATAGTAAATCACCTGAGTCCCGCCATCCTCAAACTCGAACGGGACTTCCAATAGACGCATCGCGTGGCGCACCTTGTTTTGCTTATGGCGCGGCACGTAGAAGAGGAGGAAGCCACCGCCTCCGGCGCCAAGTAACTTACCACCCAAGGCCCCCGCAGCGAGGCCTTTTTCGTATAGTTCGTCAATCTGGGAAGTGGAAATGCTCGAGGACATCTCGCGTTTCAACCGCCACGACTCCCCAAGCAAACGGCCGAAATCATCAAGATTACGGTCTGGGTCTTCTAAGATCCTTTGGGCATCGTCCACCATATCGCGCATCTTGCACAAGAAGGCATGTTTTTCCTTATCTCCGATATGGGCGGATTTCTGCACGTCGGCAGAGAACCGGGTAAACCCGGTGAAGAAAAGCATCAGGTTATCGTTGAGTTTCTTCTTACGGTCGGGACGAATCACGATCGGCGTGACGGTATAACCGTTCTCGTCGAAATCAATACGGTTCATGCCGCCGAAAGAAGCGGCGATTTGGTCTTGCCATCCACCGGCTTCGTCGCACATGACGCGCTCCACATGGATCGCGGCATCCGCC
>JAILIV010000013.1 GCA_024695105.1 Bacilli bacterium | reverse complement strand
TAACGGGGACGGAAGGAGGAGTTCTCGCGGATGAGCGAATAACGAAGCGGGAAGGATCCTTTGTTGAGGGCCTTCTTGAGGGCGTCCTCCTTATAGGAACGTGGCAAGACCACGGGGGCCTCCGAATCGTCAAAGGGAATGACACGCCCTTTGCCGATGCTTGGGACCTTAGCGGCGCAGGTGCGCATCAAGGATTCCAAGTCGAAGGGGCAGGTGACCTCGACGGGGTACTCGAAGATGTAGTAGGAGAGTTCGGGCACGAAGTTACGGTCTTGCAGGGCAACCGCGCTAGAAAGCTCTTCCGCCACGGTGATGGCGAGCGAGAAGGCCTCGTCTTTGGTCGTGCCTGGGAGCAAATAGCCAAGGGTCGTGTCGTCAAAACGGTAGATGCCTTCGTCTAAGGAGGCGATAGAAAGACGCGACAAGACGCTGGCCATGACGTCGTCGACCGTGCCGTTTTTGATTTTGCCTGCGGACATGAGGGCGTTTTCGATGGTGAAGAGCAGCGTCACGCCTTCTTTGTCGTTGAGCAATTCTTTCTCTAGGTCCGCCATCAAGGCGCGGTGGTTAAGGATGTACAAGGCTTGGTCCAAGCGGCGGGGCGTGAGGGAGTGGGCTTGTTTGCTTAGGCAGATCATCGCCCGGGGCGCCTTGGACAAAGCGGTGAAGGAAAGAAGTCCTGGGCCTAAGGGGGCAAGGGCTTTCTCAAAGGAAGAGGCGTCCATCAAGGGGCACTTGGGGCAAGGCTTGTCCAAACCTAGCAAAGCCTTGTGGCAGTATTGCCCGACTTTGGCGTTGGGATAGGCCGCGGCCAAGTTCTCGGAGAGATATAGGAGGCGGTGGGTATCCGGGTCGATCTCGTAGACGTAACGCTCGGCGTTTTCGGTGAGGGAGGCCATGCGGCGTTTGCCTTCATCCGAAAGCGTGGCGCCATGCTCGAGCAAGACGTATTCGCGGCAGGCTTGCAGGAAACGCTTTAAGGCCGCTTGCTCGGCAGACCGTAAGGGTTTCTTGGTCTCTGTTGCGGTGAGGTAGATGAAACCGATCTTGTTCTCTTTGCCGCCGATGGAGTCGCATGCGATCGAACGTAAGCCCATGGAGTCTAAGATGGCCGCGGGGCGAGAAGGGAGAAGCAGGGCGTCGCTGACGGCGGTGATGCGGTTGCCCAAAGCCAACATGAAGAAGGGGTCGATGCGGTCGCTTGCCACGACGGAATTCTTTTCTAGCACCCGGAAGGCGGGGGCTTTGCCCTCTTGGTGGAGCTCTTCCAAGATCCGATACGCGTTGCGGCTAGGATCATATAAGGCCAAACCGATTTGGTCATAGCCTAACGCAAAGCCCACGCGGATGATGAAGCGGCGCAAGGCGCGGACGCGCTGGCGCTGGTTCTCCGCGGAGGAAAGTTGCATCGCGAAGTCTTCGTAGGCGATGTCGTCTTTGCGGCTAGCTTCCGCTAGGGTAAGCGGGGTGAGGTGGCTTTCCCCGGTTTGCAGGATAAGCAAGGGATCCGCTTCGCCAAAGTGGCTAAGCGCGGTCTCAAGCAGGCTATCCGCGTCATAGTCCGGATAGAAGCAAAGCACGGCTTTGGCCCCGATGGAGGTGGGGCTCATGGACGTTTCGTTCTCCATGGCGACGAAGTTACTGATGAAGGCTTTCGCACGTCCTTCTTCTTCGGCCGCGGATAAGGCCACGGGGAGATAGACGGCAATGCCCGCCTTCACTTCGCCCATCAAAGCCATCGGGAAGGCGTCTTCGACGGCGCGGAGCAATTTGCCATGGCTTTGCGGGGTGGCGCGCTTTTGGAGTCCAAAGAGATAGAGCACGCCACGGATGGAACTGGATTTGGCGAGCAATAGGCGCAGCCTGCGGGCGAATTCTTCTTGGGGGTAATAACCTTGGGGCTGCTCGCCCGAAGACACCGCCAAAGGCAGGTCGTTGATGAAACTGGCCAAGGTGTGGACGGGTTCGGAAGAGGGGGAGAGGGTACGCTGGGACAAGTCGCCTTCGTTATAACGGCGGAGTTGGTCTATGGCCTCCTCGGTTTCTTTGACGTCCTTCTTTTTGGAGACGATGAAGAAGATCATCGCAAGGAAGAGGAAGATGAAGCTCGCGGCGAATAGGCCGTAGATCAGGTAGCGGAACCATCCTTGGGCGTTGAGGATCATGACGATCCAACCGCCGCAAAGGCAAAGCAGTCCGATTCCGATGAAGCAAAGTGCCACGGTGGGGAGTTTGCTGTGTTTCATCACGCGCCTCCTTTCTTGCTCTGATGGCTGGAGCATAGGCCGAAGATGATGCGTCCCACCCCCGGCAACGCCTCAAGGGCGATGCGGCGGTAACGGAGGCGTCCTTCTTCCATGCCGGGAACCAGGGACACCACGCGGATCGGTAGGAACGATTTGCGATGCAGATAGCAGCTTAACGCCGCCCCGGCGGAGGAATTGTCGTAGGCGTAAAGGTCTTTGCCCGCGTAACGGCGGAGCAAAATCTCATCGAATTCGTCTTTGTCGAAGATCGCTTTTTCGCCCGAAAGGATGCCACCGGCGAAGGCGCGCAGGCCACTGGAGCCCGCCAAAGACAAAGCGGTGGAACCCAAAGAAGCCGAGCAAGGAAGCGCGGCGGGAAGGCCCGGGATCGCGCCATACTCTTCCCCGATCGCGTGATAGTTGACGCCATGCAGGAAGCATTTGGTGCCGATGACGATGTCGCCTTCCTTGACAAGTGGGGAAAGGGCGAAGCAATCGCCGACGCAATAGACGACGTCGGGGTCGTAACGGTTGATGACCAAATCGGCGTAAAGCGCGCCAAGGTAACCCGAAGGGCCAGTGGCGAGCAAGACGACTTCCTCTTCGCCGAAGAAGCCATGGATGGTCTTGACCCCTTCCTTCAGTTCGCGTTCCCCAGAAAGGAAGGTGAGGCGGGCTTGGATGTAAAGGAGGTCATCGGGATGGGTGGCCAGTATCGCGATCATCTTAGGAATTCCTCCTCTTCTTGCAAATGCTCCAAGGCCACGGAGGGGGTCACCTCCTTGGTCGGGTAGAGGTCAGGGATGGTGCCAAAGTCGCCCGAAGTGGAGGCGATGGTTTTGGCGGAGTTCTTCAATACGGTGATCTCGGCTTTGCCTAGGACCGGGTCGAATTGGAAGAAGGAGGGGGCGAAATCCACCACGTCGGGTAGGATTTCGCTCATACGGGCCATCGGGCACTTGGGGGAGAAGCCTAGAATCGCGGTCTTGATGCCTAAGGCATGGGCCTTCTTGGAGAAGGAGGCGCAATAGGCTTCGTCGGTTTCTAACGCGCGCCCTTCGATGGCTAGGCACAGGCGCGAGACGTCGATTTCACGCTGGGCGCATTTTTTACGGAGGGTCTGCAACCAGGAGGCGCGGTAGAAGGTGCCGCGTCCAATGGACAGAATCATCATATTGAGTTTGTGACGGACACCCTCGTCGAAGGTGACCAGGTCGTCCAACGCGCGGTCAAGAGCGAATTCGTCGAGGATGTCGCTTTCGCCCGCGTTATCGGAAAGGCGGCGTAGCTCTTCTTCTTCGATGAGGCCACGGGAAGGGCTAAACAGACGCAACGTACGGAGGAAAGCGTAGGTTTTGTTGGTTTTGCTTAGAAGCGGGATATAGCCGACTTCCAAACGTTCTTCCTCCATCGCTTTGTCCAAACCGAGCTTGGCGGCCTCGGTGCGGATTTCCATGCCTTTGTCGTAACTTGCGAGGGAGCCGGAAAGACGGGAGATGGAGTCATAGCTGGACGCCATGGAGGCATGGGAGAGGCGAAGCGCGGGTTCCATGCGTTCCTCGGATGCTTCTAAGCCAAAGAGGAGACGGACGTTGGGGAGGGTGGGATCTAAAGCCAGATTGGCGATGGCTTGCTTGCCTACTTCCTCCATCTTGGCTTTGATATCGCCCTTATTGGTGAAGAAGGCGATGGTGTGCGGTGGGATGAAGCCAACGCAGGAGTTTTCCTTCGGGAAGAAATCGAGTACGCGGGAAATGAAGAGTTCGTTGAGCCGTGGGGCGACGTCTTGCTTCTCTTCCTCGGAAAGGTTGGAAAGGACGAGGTAGTTCGCCACGCCGATGGGACGTGTCGGATTGGAATTGGCCTTGCGGAGGAATTCATCCTTGTCGAGCAGTTCGGGGTGGGCTTGGAGGAAATCCGTCCCGGCTTGGAAGCCTTTGGCTTTGGGACGGATGAAGGCGATGAGCGCCGCGATCAGCGTGGCGACGATTCCACCCACCAAGCAATAGAAGGCGACGTCCAAATTGGCGGGCTCGCTTTTGGCAAATAAGGGTCGCGCCAAAATGGCTAAGCTCACGCCGAGGCTAATCCCCGCCAAGGCGGAGAAGAGGCAAATGAATATGACGCGCACCGGAGAAGTTTTCCTCATGGCTTGTTCCTCCCTTCGGCTTTCAGTTCACGCAAGGCTTTCTTGCGGGCTTTCTCTTTCTCCCGTTCCATTTCCTCGCGGTATTCTTTCTTGAATCGGTATTTTTCGGTGAATTTGGTCACCGCGGCTTCGTCGGTTTGGTCGATGCCGGCTTCTTCCATGGCCAGTTTCAGTTCGGCCTCCTCTTCCTTCTTCGCCTTTTTGGCCTCGTTCACCGTGGAGACGATGGAGACGGCGGCGATGCCGGCCAAAGG
>JAILIV010000036.1 GCA_024695105.1 Bacilli bacterium | reverse complement strand
CATGGGCGCGAAGATCACCATCGATTCCGCGACCATGATGAACAAAGGGTTTGAGATCATCGAGGCGGACGTGTTGTTCGGTATTGGCGTAGACCGCGTCACCCCCATTATGCACGACGAGTCCTACGTTCATTCTTTGGTGGAACTCAAGGATGGAACCTTTTTGGCGGATATCTCCAAACCCGATATGCATGGGCCCATCGAATACGCCTTGATGGAAGGGGAAGTGGACTTTGTCCCCGTGAAGGCGCGGTCGCTAGAGGATTACCATGGTTTTCATTTCCATCCGTTCGACCCAAAGCGCTATCCCGCTGTGCCCATGGCTTTGGAATCCCATCGGCGCGGAGGCAATTCCAATGCGATTCTCAACGCCGCCAACGAAGCGGCGGTATACGCTTTTTTGGAAAACCGCATTCCCTTTCTTCAAATTGAAGAAGAAGTGCGATACGCTTTATGCACTCTCCCATTCTTGGAACATCCCACCCTTGAGCAACTCATCGAGACGGACCGCGAAACCCGAGAAGCGGTGGAGCGTCGTATCGGAGGGTAGCCTATGCCGGTTTGGGTTGAATGGATTCTCTACATTCTGATCGTCCTGGTCATGCTGGGCGTCCTTATCGCCATCCATGAGTTAGGGCATCTGGCCACCGCGAAGATGTTCAAGGTGTATTGCTTTGAATATTCCATCGGCATGGGTCCCAAACTCTTTTCGAAGAAACGCAAAGACGGCGAGACCTATTTCTCCATTCGTGGCATTCCTTTCGGAGGATATGTCGCGATGTATGGGGAGCCTGGCGCGGTGCCCGATGGCTTTGAGGAACCTCCCGCCGAACGGTCGCTTCAAAACATCGCGAAATGGAAGAAATGCATCGTTTTGGTGGCGGGCGTGACGCTGAATTTCGTGCTTGGCCTTGTTTTGATCTACATCGCCGATAGCGCCTGCCCCGTGTTCTATTCCGGAAACGGTGGCATCCGCAATACCGAAGGAACCTATCAGTCCGTTACGTTAGACACCACGTATGACGATGCCGTTTTGGAATATCTTTCCTCGCGCGTTCCCGCCTCGGCCGAATACACGGCGAAAGATTATGTGGTCGAGTTGTCTTGCTATGACGCCCCCGTGTTTGGCTCGAACCAAAAGCAATCCGTCCAGATCCTTTCCAGCAACGTACGCATGTATGCCACCCCCGATGCTGCCTCGCCCGTGGATGATACCGTCTACGTCGCTTTGTATAGCCCTTCGACCGTCATCTCCCGCCATGGGTTAGGCGATTCGATTTGGGTCTTCCCCGCCTCCAAAGAAGAAGTGCCCGCATCGCTTAAAGCCCTTGGGGTTACGCATTTGCCCCAGATTTACGACGCGGAAGGGAACACCCAAAGCTATAACTTCAGCAATTCCGCCGATGGTGTGTCCATCGGTTTGGACCTGTCCTTTATCCCGAAGGTTTTTTCACGGGATGCGGATAAATACGCCGAACATTTGATCCAGACCGTTTCTTCGGATACGCGCTTCCGATTAAGCGTGAAGTCGGGCGCCTTGAGTGGCGCAGGCGTGACCGTGGAAGTCATCCAGGCATGGAATTCTTTCGAAGAGTCTTGGAAAGCATGGGCCAAAGACGTTCCGACGGCGTGCGGGGCGGTCGTGAAAGGGTTCGCCTCCTTGTTCACCCCAGGTGGCTTGCAAAACCTCAGCGGCATTATCGGTATCACCGCGGCGATGCCCCAAATCAACGCCGCGGGCGGAGCGCGGATGATACTGTTCTACGCGGGCATGATTTCGATTAACCTCGCCTTCTTCAACTTGCTTCCCTTCCCTGCGTTGGATGGCTGGCAATTATTGGTCACCGTCATCGAGGGGATCACCAAAAAGAAAGTGCCCCAAAAAGTGCAGGGCATCGTTTCGACCATTGGCATCATTTTGTTATTCGGGCTGATGATCTTCATCGCCATCAAAGACGTCATTTCGCTCATTCATTAAGGGAGGTAAGGGTATGGCCAGCAAAATCCAACGGTTTCTTTCTTCCATCGGCATTGAGGACGTCGAACGTTTTGATTTGAGCTTCATCCTGATTGCCCGTAACCCTTATAACCAAGACCAAGTGGACATGGCCATGGAGAAATCCTCCCCATGGGAATACCCTTTGCTGGATGAGTTCATTCAGGCTTTGTCGACGATCCGTTACCCCTATACCTTGCGCTTTTCCTATGGGGTGGACCCCACCGCGGAAGATGCGGCGGATTTGTTTTACAACTGGTATTTCATGCGGTACCAAGACGTCCCGGGTCTATCCTTGGCGAGCAAAGCCCCATATGTGCTTTCCGTCGTTTATCCGAGTCAAGAAAGCAAAGACAAAAACCAACGGGCGCTGAAGGATTTCCGCGACTTGCTGAAATTCGTGAACTATCCCTTTTCCATTTTGGAAGAGGATGGCTTTGGTTTGGAGGCCGCGCCGGAAAAAGAGCCGGAACCCCAACCTGAGCCTGAGCCCGAACCTGAGCCCGAACCCCAACCTGAGCCGATCATGGATCCTTCTATCGGCGCGAAAGGTTTGACCGAGGAAGAGGAGTCGATGGACGAGGCGCTGAACATGGCGTCTGATTTGGACGCGGAGGAAAAACCCGTCCAAGAAGAAGAGCCCGTCGCATCCGTTGAACCGGAACTCGTGGAAGAGGTGACGCAGAAAGAACCCGAAGCGGTGGAAGAAGAACCCGTCGTCGAAGAACCCGAGCCCGTCGTCGAAGAACCCGAACCCGATTTAAGCGAAGGGCCGGAAGAAGACGGAGAGCCCTGTGAGCCCGAAGAGGATAACGAGCCCGAACCGGAAGACGAGGACGAATCCGAGGAAGAGGACGAAACAGAGAAAGAAGCAGAACCTTCCGAGCCCGAAGAAGAGGTTTTCATTCCCGACGAGGAAGAAGCCGCGCGCCTCATTGAAGAAGAGGCCATCTATTACCGGACCCAGACTGAGGATGCCATGTTCGATCAGCACCAGCGCCGCATGGAATGGAAGAAGGAACAGGAAAACCGCGAACGCGTGTGGAGCAAAGGCAATTATCGCCCGTTGAAGCGCATCAGCGAGATCTTCGAGATTTCCTTATGCAACGTGGATTTTGAGGGTGAGGTGTTCCAAGTGAAGCCAAGCCTTGGGCGTAATGGCCACGCGTCCAATTCTTTCTCCATGGGCGACGCCACGGGCGCCGTCAACCTTCGCGCCTTTGAAGGCAGGATCAAAAAAGCGGAAGTCGAAGGCATCAAAGTGGGGGATCGTTATCGGATCCGCGGCGCGATCGACGTGGATAAGTTCACCCACCAGAAAGTCATCATCGTCCATTTCATGAACAAACTTCCCAAGAAGGTTTTCCGCAAGGACGAGGAAGAGGTGAAACGCGTGGAGCTCCACCTTCACACGAACATGTCCACGATGGATGGCATCGCATCCTTCGGTGATTTCTATGACGCCGCCCGGGCGATGGGCATGAAAGCCATTGGACTTTGCGACCATGGCGGCGTCCAATCCTTCCCCGCGGCCCAGGCCGCACGCGCCGCCCACGCGGATAGTCTCTCCGGAAAGGATACGGACGAGAAGCCCTTGAAGATTCTGTATGGGTGCGAGATGTACATGTTCGACATCGCCCAGCGTTACATCCTTAACCCCAGCGAAATCGCATTGGACAAAGCCCGTTATTGCGTGTTCGATACCGAGACCACCGGTCTATCCTCCCGTCACGACAAATTAATCGAATTTGGTGGCGTTATTATGGAAAACGGGAGGGTTGTGCGGTCTTTTGGCACGCTGATCAACCCACAGATCGACCTATCCCAAGCCAGGGAGGCCCTCGCAATTAACAAGATTGAGGAAGCCGAATTGCTGAAAGCGCCGACGTTAGACGAAGTGCTACCCCAGATCCTGGAGTTCATGGGGGATTGCGTTTTGGTCGCCCATAACGCGACATTCGACGTTGGCTTCCTTAATGCCGTGTTAGAACAGCGTGGTTTGCCTCCCATTACCAACCCCGTCATCGATACCTTGGCTTTGTCCCATTACCTTTTTCCCGCCGCTGGCGCCCATAACGAAGGCGCTTTGCTCCGCAGGTTGGGTCTTGCCGACGTTTATGACGTTGAATCCGCCCACCGCGCCGAATACGACGCCACCGCATTAAGCGAAGGCTGGGTGGAAATCCTTTCGCGCCTAAGCCAAAAGAACCCGTCGCTCCGCCATTGCGATTTGGAACATCTTTCCATTCCCGATCCCGAGGGCGTGATGGAACAAGGCGACCCTAACGATCCGAACGACCCCAAGGCCAAAGAATACGCCAAGGCCATGGAGGATTACCGCCAGTTCTGCCGTCACCTTAGGGAGTACCATGTCACGGTCTACGCGAAAAATAAGAAGGGCATTCATGACCTGTTCTACGTCCTGACGCAGTCGCTTATCAAATATATCGGCCGCGTGCCGCGAACTCCACGGGAGTTGATTGCCAAGTACCGTGAGAACTTCCTCATTGGCTCGGCGTGCTTTAATGGCGAAATCTTCGAGATCGCCAGCACGCGCAACCAAGCGGATTTGGTCAAGGCGATGGAATTCTATGACTTCATCGAGATCCAACCCTTGGAGAACTATTCCTATTTGCTGAACATGGGCCGAATCGCCAGCAAGGAGCGGTTGATCAGCTATCTCCGCGACATCGTCGATGCCGCCCGCGTCGCCGGTAAGAAGGTGGTCGCCACCGGGGACGCCCATTACGTGGACCCTTCCGACAAAATCTACCGCGACATCATGATCACCGCGAAAGGTATCGGCAATGGTACGCACCCGCTTTACCCGCCCGCCCGTAAGAAAGTTCCGCATTTCGATAATCCGGACCAGCATTTCCGTTCGACCCGTGAGATGCTTGATGCTTTCCGTGAGTGGTGTACCGAGGCTGAGGCGCAGGAATTCGTCGTCACCAACTCCAACCTCATTGCGGACCAAATCGAGGACGATATCGAAATCGTTTCCGAAATCACGCACACGCCCAACGTGAATTTGCCGAATTCGGAGACCATCATCCGCAATCTGTGCGAGACCAATTTCCACAAAAACTACGACTATCTATTTGGGGATGACGACCCTGAAGTCAAAAAGGCCATCGACTTTGCCTGGGATCGCATGCAGCGTGAGCTAAGCGGTATCATCGGTTCGGGCTACGCCGTCACCTATTACATCGCCCATTGCCTCATCAAACGTGCCAACCAAGAGCCCGAGCGCTTCATCGTGGGTTCACGTGGTTCCGTCGGTTCTTCTTTCGCCGCGACGATGGCGGAGATCACGGAGGTCAACCCCCTTCCCGCCCATTACCATTGCCCCAAATGCCATTATCTGCATTTTGAGGACACCTCCATCTATCGTTCGGGCTTCGACCTTCCCAACAAGGTATGCCCTAAGTGTGGCGCACCTTTGGAGTCCAACGGCCAGAACATTCCGTTTGAGACCTTCCTTGGATTCCATGCCGATAAGGTTCCGGACATCGACTTAAACTTCGAGGATGAATCGCAGAAGCGTGCGCACAATTATTGCAAAGACTTGCTCGGTGCGAACAATGTCTTCCGCTGCGGCACGATCGAAACGGTCGCGGACAAAACCGCCTTCGGTTTCGTGCGTGGCTATTTTGAGGAAATCGGCCGCGATCCTTCGCAAATCAGCTCTACGTATATCGCCTATTTGGCGTCGCACTGTCAAGGCGTCAAACGTACTACGGGCCGTCACCCGGGTGGCATCGTCGTCGTCCCCGCGGATATGGACGTTTATGACTTCACGGCGGTGCAATACCCCGCGGATGACGATAACTCCGACTGGCTGACCACCCATTTCGACTTCCGCGCGATGCACGACGAGATTTTAAAACTCGACATTTTAGGCCACGTCGACCCGATGGCCATGCGTTATTACCGTGACCTCACGGGGGTGGATATCGAGTCGATCCCGATGAACGATCCCAAGGTTCTTTCTTTGTTCTCCTCCGTACGGGAACTCAAGATGCACCGAAACTTCTTGGAACATGACACTGGCGCGGCCGCTTTGCCCGAATTCGGTACCAACCAAGGTATGCAGATGCTTTCCACGCTGCGCCCGAAGACGTTCAACGACCTAATCATCATTTCTGGCTTGGCCCACGGCACGAACGTGTGGGCGGGCAACGCGGAAGACCTCGTCACCAAACAAGGTAAGACGATCAATGAGATCATCGGTTGCCGTGACGAGATCATGACCTACCTTATTTCGATGGGCATGGATTCCTCTTTGTCCTTCAAAATCATGGAGGCCGTGCGTAAAGGTAAGAAGCTCCGTCCGGAACAAGAGCAGGAAATGCGCAGTCACGGGGTCCCTGATTTCTATATCGATTCCTGTAACAAGATCGCTTACCTCTTCCCGCGTGGGCACGCGACCGCCTACGTTACGATGGCCGTCCGCGTGGCGTATTTCAAATTGTATTATCCTTTGGAGTTCTATGCCGTTTACTTCTCCATCCGCGCGAAGGACTGGGACATCAAGACCATGATCGAGGGCGAGGATTCCGTCATCGCCCGCATCCAGGAGTGGAGGCCGAGAATGAAGTCACGCGACAACCCTCTTTCCACGAAGGAAACCGACCAATATAAGACGCTTCTGGTCGCGGTGGAGATGTTGCAGCGTGGTTATAAGTTCTTGCCGCTAGATTTGTACCGTTCCGACGCGAAGATGTTCTTGGTAGACCATGAGCGCGGTGCGCTTATCCCTCCTTTCTCCGTCATCGATGGCCTTGGCTTGTCCGCGGCCCAATCCATTTGCGAAGCTCGGGAAGAGGTCGGCTATGACGGGAAGAAGAGACCCTTTATTTCCAAACAGGATCTTTTGGATCGCGCGAGCAAACTCAGTAGCGCCCACCTGAAGAAATTGGACGAGCTCGGCGTTTTATCTGGCCTAAGTGAGAAAAATCAGGGAAGTATCTTTGATTTCATGTAAAGGCGGGTATATAATCTCCGCGCCCTAAAGGCGATCGGGACGTAGCACAGCTTGGTAGTGCGCCTGGTTCGGGACCAGGAGGTCGCGGGTTCAAGTCCCGCCGTTCCGACCATTCTTTATGCGCTTGTAGCTCAGCTGGATAGCAGCACTTCCCTCCTAAGGAAGGGGTCGTACGTTCGAATCGTATCAAGCGCGCCAGAACAATCCCTCGGGTCCCTCGAGGTTTTTTTCTTTCTTTGGGAGCGCCCGTGTGCGCGTATACTAATAAGGCTTAAGGATTATTCACGGAAACACAGTATGGAAAATGATCTTGGGAAACGTCTTAAAGACCTTCGGGAGAGTGCCGAGGAAAGCACAGAAGACCTGGCCAAAGCCATTTGGGTAAGCGAAGACAAAGTAAATGAGTGGGAGCAGGGGAAGGGATCTCCGGATCCTGAGCAGCTCCGCGCCATAGCCGGCCATTATGGCATCAGCGTGGACGAGTTGATGCAAGGCAGTCCCGCCAATCCGAAAAAACCGTTGATGTCCCATGCCCAAACCGTGGTTCAGTCCGTTGGGACTTTTATCGCCTTGATCGCCTACCTGTTCGTCGGATTCCTTTGGAAAGGACCTACGGGAGCCTTGGGCTGGGCCTCGATGTGGGTGCTTCTTTTCGTGCCCGTGATCATTACCAGCCTTATGGCGGCCATCGAGTCCCGTAAGCCTTCGCAGTTCCAGTTGGCGGTATTGGTCATCGGTGTGTATTGCTGCATGGGCATCATCGGCCACGCCTATGGGCAAAACTTCTGGCATCCGTTCTGGGCGGAGTTCCTGCTGATCCCTGTCTACTATTTCGTTTGCGCGCTTATTGAGCGGAAGAAGGACTAAGCTTTTTGCTTCTTTGCGCTTGGGGCGCTGAAAGTATTTGACAACGCCCCCAAAGATAAGTAGAGTAGTCAACGCTGAAAAGCGCATTTGGGCCTTTAGCTCAGTTGGGAGAGCGCCTCCATGGCATGGAGGAGGTCATCGGTTCGAGCCCGACAAGGTCCACCAAATGACATCGATACCGCCTTCGGGCGGTTTTGTTTTCGAAGCGTGGGAAACGAAGGGTGTGATTGCCGCCCGGCCCACTGGCCTTTCTTGATAATTACTTACCAGTTTTAAGCTTGGAGACTTCTTCTGGAGTTAGCGGAACGAAGTCGCCATATTTGAGGGTAACGTAATCCACCGTATCTCCATCCTCGTCAAAGATTTCGATCTCGTAGAGAACAGAATCTTCCCAGATTTCGACCACGGCACCGATTGAACCCGCTTTGATTTGGCCCACATCTTTAGTTGTTCTAACGATATCGAATAGTTTGGCTTTCATGTTTATATCTTAGCGTCATCACTGCGTGTTTTGCGCGTTTGATTTGGAAATTGCAGGTTTTCTTTAGATGTAATTCCCCTTTGTTCATCGAAAGAATATACTGGACGCAACCAAAAGTTTCCCCATCTCAAACTAGAGTTGGTAGTAGCAACCAAACGCCGTTCCCTAAACTGGTTGCCGTAAACAGGAGGGCAAAAACCATGAACATCGAAATTGCCAATCGTCTTGCGGAGCTGCGCAAGAAAAGCGGGTTGAGCCAGGAACAACTCGCGGAACGTCTGGGCCTTACGCGTCAGGCGGTATCCAAGTGGGAAAGGGCGGAAGCCTCCCCCGACACCGACAACCTCATCTGCTTGGCCAAACTGTACAACGTCTCTTTGGATGATCTGCTGAATACGGAACAATCCGTGGATGACATCATCGAGGACAAGCGTTTGGAGCAAGAAGGCAAAGAGCAAGAGAAGCAAGAAGAACAAGCGAAAGAGGAAGCCGAGCCCGAAGAAGAAACCACTCAGACCAAACGTAAGGATCACATCCACATCGATTCCAGCGGCATCCACATTCAGTCCGAGGATGGGGAAGAAGTGCACCTTGGGTCGGGTGGCATCCATATCCATGAAGGACCTGACAAGGACGGTCTGGTCCGTCGGCCGAACGAGGCGGAAAAAAGGAGAAGGAAGATCCTTGGCATCGTCGAAGGCGCCGTCTGTGGCTCGTTGGTATTCATCTGCACGGTTTTATATATCACCTTAGGCTGCCTCTATGACGGGGTTTGGCCCTATCCCTTGGTGTGGCCGATCGGCTGGGTCATTTACTTCAGTATTCCCATCGTGGGCGGTATCTTCTCCTTCCTTAAGCATTGGAAACTGTCCGACCTCACGCCAATCTTCGTCTTTGGTTCGGTGATCGCCTTCTTGATCATGGGCATGGGCTACGGTTGGTGGCATCCGGGATGGATCGTCTTCCTCTCCATCCCCATCTGGGGCATCATCGCCGACACTATCGACAAGGCGACCCACGACTTCCGTCACCGCAACGACGTTTATCTCACCGTGGACGAAGCCGTCGATGAGAAAGTTGATCCCGAGGACGACTAATCTTCGGTCAAAGGCAAGGGCGATTCGTCGACCTTTTCCTTTTTGTTTGAAAGGGAAGGCGGCCATACGGCAAAATTAGGGTACGACAACCATTCATCTTAAGGAGATCTCATGGTTCCTATTCTTAGTTCGTTGGGCGACGATCTTGTGATCGCCATGTCCGACCAGACGCTTTGGACTAATATTGCCAAAACCGTCATTTTCATCCTGCTAGGCTTCTTGTTCACCAAGAAGAAATGGCTTCCGGAGACCACCGGAAAAGTGCTCACGAAGTTCGTGATGGGCGTGTGCCTTCCCTGCTTGGCGTTTTGTTCGTTCATGAAGTCCTTCTCCGTGACGGAAGGGGTAGGGGCCATCGTGAATTTCATCCTCGGCTTTGTGTTCTACATCGGTTTCATCTTCCTCGGGAAGCTCGTCTTCCTTTGGGTGAAGGACAAAAGCAAACGGGACGTCTTAGCGCTTCTGTTCGCATTTGGCTCCACGACGTTCTTCTCTTATCCGTTAGTGAACGCGATCTATGGTCCGACCGCGGGCAATTACTTCAACATCATGAACGTTGCCTATCGCGTCTTCCTTTATAGCTACGCTTACTTAGTGGCCTCTGGCACGACGCTATTCCCGAAAAAGAAAGAGGAAAGCGCCATCGAAGAAGATCCCGTGGGCGAGCAGAAGAAAGAAGAACACCCCATCCGCGACATTTTGAAACGGGTGTTCCTCAATCCCATTCTCATTGCGACGTTCGCGGGCCTATTGCTTTGGGTTTTGCAGGCGATTCCGAGTGTGAATTTCATTACCGTTAATCCTTATACCGGCGCAGAACTCGCCTCTCCCGTTGCTTTTTGGAGATTAGACGTCACCGTTCCATGGATCTTCCAAGCTGCGAACACGCTAGGAAATATCAGCTCGACGCTGATCCTGTTTGCGATTGGCTGCACGTTGGGTTCGGGCTCTCTCGCCGCCGCGGTATCGGATTGGCGTGCTTGGGTTTGGACCGCGATCAAAGTGTTGGTTGCCCCTGCCGTCGCGTTAGGCGTCTTGTTTGGTGTTCAGGCGATTGCCATCGCCGCCGGGCATAGCGAAATCATTTCGATTGAGACCGTCCAGTCGACGGTGTTTACCTGGCTTGCTCCCGCCGCCACGGTGGCCGTGGGGTATTGCATTAACTTCGACAAAGAGAAGGAGATGGCTTCCCACATCTCGTTGGTTTCCACCTTTGGAGCCGTCATCGGCGTCGTCATTTGGGTTGTCATCTTAGTCGTCGTGAAGGCGACGGGATTCTTCTACGTTGGGTAAGGAGCGCATATGAAAAAGACCATCATTTGCTTTGGGGTTCGCGAATACGAAATCCCCTATTTTGAGAAGCTCGGCAAACAATACGATTATGAGTTGGTGCTTCGCCCAGAGTACATCAACGATTCCTGCTATGAATTGGCTTTGGGTTATGAAGTCGTCATGGTGCGCGGAGGCTGTCCTTTGGGGCGAGAGAGCATGCGCAAACTCGCCGAAGGGGGCCTAAAGTATTACCTTACCCGCACGGCGGGCTATAACCATGTGGACGTGGAGGCCTGCAAAGAGTTTGGCATCGAAACCGCCTTCGTCCCAGGCTATTCGCCTAACGCCATTTCCGAACTGGCGGTGACGTTATCGATGATGCTTTTGCGTCATGCTTCCTACGCGACCGATTTGGCGAAACAGGGAAAATTCAAAGTCACGAACACCATGTTTTCCCGTGAAATCCGTGGATGCACCGTGGGAATATTGGGCTGCGGACGCATCGGATGCACCAGCGCCTCTTTATTCAAAGGCCTTGGCGCAAAGGTGATTGGTTACGACGTTTTCGTCAGCGACCGGGCCAAGGAACTCATGGAAATGAAATCCGCGGAAGAAGTGTTTGCGGAAGCGGATATCCTCGTTTGCCACATGGCCTACGTTAAAGGAAAGAATGACCGCTTCATCGACAAAGGCAAAATCGCCTTGATGAAGAAAGGCTCCATCATCGTCAATGTCGCCCGCGGCGAAGTGATGGATACGAAAGCCGCCTTGGATGCGGTGAAGTCCGGGCAACTGGACGGTCTAGGCCTCGACGTGGTCGAAAACGAAGGGAAGCTGTTCAATAAGGAATTCGATCCCGCGAATATGGGTGACCCTTTGTTTCAAGAGATGGTGGACCTTTACCCCAAGGTTTTGGTGACCCCTCACATTGGTTCCGCGACGGATTTGGCCTTGGTGGACATGATCGAGGTGTCATTAAAGAACATGGACGAATACCTCGCCACGGGGCAATGCAAAAATTCGCTGATTAAATAGGTTATTTTCCGATATCCAAATCGGACACTTGGGCCAAGCGCTTGCGCAGGTTTTGCAGGCACACGTCATGCCTATTTTGGTTGGTTGGGTCATTGACTTGGTTCCACCAAATCATGTGGGTATAGGAAACCAGGGCGATTTTGGCGTAGATGGTTTCGTCGAACTTCCCGAAGTAGTGGGCGAGGACGTCGTGGAAGATTGTGGTCACCTGAGGCGAATCGATCCCAAGGAAGTTAAGGTTATTGCCAGGGGTAGCCTCCTCGAACGCGATGTAGGTGGCGTAGATGGCGGCCAGCTCGAAAATGGGGTGTCCTTTGGATAGCGTGTCCATGTCGATGAGCAATAGTTCGCCGTTTTGGACCATGATATTTTTGAAGTGGCAGTCGCCATGGACGAAGGTGTCACGGTCTTCCACGCTTTCGATAAGCCCTTTGAGTTTTTTGGCCTCCTCTTTGGAAAGGAAGGGGGCGCAGGCATCGGCCTTGGTTAGCCATAAGACACGTGCATCGGGCAAATTGGGGTCTAGTGTGGTGGTGGTGTTGATCGTCGTGAGCAATTCGGCGTATTTCCGCACGAGGGTTTCGTGGTCTTCCGGATGGTCGCGGAAGCAATCGCGGAGGGAAGCGCAGTCGAGCATCTCAAAGCGTACGCCAAGACGGTCCCCGACGTGCACCACGTCATAGGAAATGGCGGTGGGGATTCCCAAGACGAAGGCTTGTTTGGCAAGCTTTAATTCGCGTTCGACCTCCTCGATGCGGACTTCGTTGCGGAACACTTTGATGATGGTGTCGTGGTCGAGACGGTAGACCAGGGAGAAGAAGCCTTCCCCGATGAGTTTGGCGCCTTCCACGCTGACTTCCAAAAGTTGCCTACGGACATCCATCATCGTGGTGAATCCCGTCATTTCCAAGACGTCATACACCTCGGGGGTCACGTTGATGGCCCGGGTGTCGGGATAGAGCTTCTTGTACTTTAAGATGACGCGAAGCCCCGCCGAGGAAACATAGTTGACGTCCTCTAGGTCGAGGTCGATGGCCTCAATTTTTTGGCCTTGAAGGGTTTTCTCGATGTCTCGTTCCACTTCCGGGGCGGTCGTGGAGGTAATGGCCCCCTTGGGATGAAAGATGATTCTTCCGTCGATGATTTCGTGTTTCATGGTTTTTTTCTTTCGTTAGGTTTAACAAGGTTTAGATCCACGTGGCAATAGCCACCGGGATTCTTGTCCAGATAGTCTTGGTGGTAGGCTTCCGCGGGGAAGAAGTTGCGCATCATGGCGAGTTCGATATGGTGCCCCTTCCCCAAACGTTCGCTGAGGTAGACTTCAATGTCCACGGCGTCGAGCAAGTCGGTGTAATAGATGCCCGCCCGGTATTGGTGGCCGACGTCGTGTCCTTGACGGTCGATCGCATAAGGGTCGACGAAGCGAAGGTAGTGGCCGATGAGGTCTTGAAGCGAAATGATATCCGGGTCGTAATCGACCTTCACGGTTTCCGCGTGGTCGGCCTTTCCGGATTTTAGGTCCTCGTACGTGGGGAAGGCGGTGGTACCGTTGGCGTATCCGACTTGGGTGCTTTCCACGCCCTTAAGCAATTTGAAATAGGCCTGGACGCCCCAGAAACATCCGCCTGCCAAGTAAATGGTTTTGGTCATGTTCCACATTTTAGCGTATTAGGCCTTCCATAAAGGAATCAATTTGCGTTGCCTTGCGCATCTGCCTCATTCCTTTTGCTTAGCAAAAAGAAGATAATGGGTGCCATGGCAAAGCGAAGCGAAAAAGCAAAGCGTCTTACCCTGTCGGAGAAAATCCGTCTGATGTATGGGGAGAAGGCCTGGACGATCCATGGCGTGCCCCGCATCGGCATCCCGCCGGTCCGCGTCAGCGACGGCCCTTCTGGTTTGCGTTACATGCCGAATGACGTCATGGAGGTCGGCAGCGACGCGACCACCAAGGACAGCATCGCCTATCCTTGCTCCGCCCTGGCCGCCTGCAGCTTTGATTTGGATTTGATGGAAGAGTATGGGCGCATGCTTGGACTCGAATGCAAATCCGCCGGGGTGGACGTGGTCCTCGGGCCTGGCATCAACATCAAGCGCAATCCCTTGTGCGGAAGGAACTTCGAGTATTATTCCGAGGATCCTTATCTTTCGGGCATGCTTGCCGCCAGTTTCACCAAAGGCACCCAAAGCGTCGGGGTTGGGGCGTGCCTAAAACACTTCGCCTGCAACTCGCAGGAAAGCTATCGCATGGTCAACAACTCCATCGTGGACGAACGCACGCTGCACGAGATTTACCTTCGCGCCTTCCAAATTGCGATCGACGAATGCTCCCCTTGGGCCATCATGGCCTCCTATAACAAAATCAACGGCACCTATGCCTGCGAATCCAAGAGCCTGTTGCTCGATACCTTGAAAAACGGCTGGCATTATAGCGGCGTGGTCCTTTCTGATTGGGGCGCGGTGAACGACCCCATCCTTTGCCACGAAAACGGTCTGGACGTGGAAATGCCTTGCTTTGTGAACCGCCAAGGGCTTCTTTTCCTCGCCGCGGACCGTCGCGTCATCGTCGGTAAAGAAGGAAAGACTGGGAAAGAACCCAAGACCGTGCACCGCCTTAGCAAAAAGCGCATCAACGACATCACGGATCGCGTGCTCCGTCTTTCCGAGCGAACGCACGCCCCGCATAAACTACCTGCCTTTGACCTAAATGATGGCAAGGCCCACCAACTTGCGGTGAAGATCGCGGAAAGTTCCATGATCCTTACCAAAAATAACGGCATCCTTCCGTTAGAGTCCGTGAAGGGGCTCGCCGTTTTGGGTGAACTCGCCGCCAATCCTCGTTTGGGTGGAGGCGGCTCTAGCCAAGTCAAAGGTTTCGCGCCGAAATCCTTTTTGCAGCGCTGCATCGAAGCGGTGGGTGAAGGAAACGTCCATTATAGCCGTGGCTACGATTTGGCCACCCGCGAATTCGATAGCGACGACGAAAACGCCGCCGAGCTCATCGTCGACGCGGTGGATGTGGCGACCCGTTGCCCCAACGTGATCTTGTTCCTTGGGACTTCCCCTGAGCAGGAAAGCGAGGGCTTCGACCGGCTGAGCCTTCGTCTCCCGGATAATCAGGTCGAGCTTTATCGCCGCGTCGTGGAGCGCAATCCCAACGCCATCGTCGTCATCGCCACCGGCGGACCGGTGGAGGTGGCCTTCGCGGAAACTTCCGCGGCGGAGATCCTTTCTTATTTCCCAGGTGAAGGTGGGGGAGAGGCTTTGTATAACATCATCACCGGCGCGACCAACCCCAGCGGCCATCTCGCCGAGACCTGGCCCAAGCGCAACTACGAGACGCCATCCTTCGGTTTCTATCCCGGCGACCAAGCCCAATCCCTTTACCGCGAAGGCATTTACGTCGGATACCGCTATTACGTTTCGGCGGAAGAGGAGAAGGCCGTCCGTTTCCCCTTTGGGTACGGTTTAAGCTACACACAGTTCGCGTTTGAGAATCTGCGCGTTTCCTCCAAAAAGCCCGCAAATTTGGAGGAAACCCCGTTAAAAGTCAAAGTATCCATTAAGAACAACACCAAAGTAGGAGGCGCTGCCCTGGTTCAGGTTTACGTGCGTCCGCTAGAAGGGAATGTCTTTAAGGCAAAGCGTACGTTGCAGGCTTTCAAGAAAGTCTATGTGGACGGCAATCGCCGCGTGGAAGTGGAACTCGAGTTGTCCCGTCGCGCCTTTGAGCACTACGACACCGAATCAGGTTCTTTCTTGGTCGAAGGTGGAAAATACGCGATCGAAATCGGTCAGACCTGCATGGACAAAGACATCGTGCTCTCAGGCGAAGTCGAGATCCCTGGGGATAAGGAATTCCCTTCCCTTCGTACGGAGTTAACGGTGTACTACAAGCCACCGAAAGACGGGTTCTGGCTTTACGATGACGTCTACGAGAAACTATTGGGCTATAAAGTGCCTTTCCCCGACGATCCCCGAGCCCGGCCCTATACCCTCAACTCCACGATCGAGAACATCCGTAACACGTGGATCGGCCGTATTTTGGTGCGTCGGGCCCAAGAGGTGACGGGCATTGAGGATGAGAAGAACCCTTTATATCGTTCCATGCTGCAAACCCCGATCCGCAACGTGGTGATGAACGGTATTTCCGATAAGGTGGCCCAGGCCATCGTCGACTGCGCAAACGGCAGGTTGATCTTGGCTTTGTGGCATTTGATGTTCCGTAAAGGATAAGCCTTCATGATCCTGGACCGCTTTTTGCTGTCGATGCTTCGCAAGGCGATGGGATTCCGTGGCGATGGCAATCCCTTTTTGAAATACTTCCGCGAAAAGGAGTTCGGAATCTCTTCGACTCCTTTCTCCTTTTATAGCGGCAAGAATCTGCTGCGCGGCAAACGCTTTTACGTGGAAGGAGATTTCCCGCGCGCGGTTGTTATCTTTTTTCATGGACTAGGCGCAGGTTATAACGCCTACATGCAAGAGATCGCCGCGATTGCGAAACGAGGTTATCTGGTTTATGCCTACGACAATACCGGGTGCATGACCTCAGAAGGGCAGGGCATCGGTTGTTTGGCGCAATCTTTGTTGGACCAACAGGCGTTCTTTACGTTCTTGGATTCGGAGAAGCAGGCGGAAGGCCTGCCTCGGTACGCAGTGGGGCATTCCTGGGGCGGTTATACCGCGTTAGGGGCATTGGATCCGCGTTATGGCGTGGAGAAGGTCGTGAGCATTTCCGGCTTCATTTCCTTGACCCGTACGCTGATGAGTCAAGAGAAGGCGTTGGCCAAGATGGAGCATTCTCTACGGAAGGCATTAAGGCTTGGATATGGGGAGTTTGGCGCCTTGGAGATGGCGGATTTGGTTTTTAAAACCAGTGCACGTGTGCTTTATATCCAAGGCGAGAATGACCCGATGGTGCCCAAACCAGGCAACTATGATGTGCTTGAATCCTTATGCAAGGGAAAGCCCAACGTTCGCTTGATGCTGGTCAAAGGAGCGATGCATAACCCTTATTGGACTTTGGATGCGCAGAAGTACCTTTACGAACTAGGCAACAAGCAACACGCTTTCGGACTTAATTTTGACAACTCCTTGGAAATTGATTACCAACGCCTGAACCAAGATGACCCCAAAGTGATGGGCGAGATCTTTGGTTTCCTAGCGGAATGACCTTTCTATAGAAGGCTTCAAATATCACATCGACTTTTCCTTTTCGTAAGCGTATATTTCTACCTGTGCCCAAGTGGCGGAACGGTAGACGCGCTCGTTTCAGGGGCGAGTGGTTAACAGCCGTAGGGGTTCAAATCCCCTCTTGGGCACCAATTGATGCGCCCGTAGCTCAGTCTGGATAGAGTGCAACCCTCCGAAGGTTGAGGTCAGGCGTTCGAGTCGCCTCGGGCGCGCCATTATTTGAAAACTGGCATTTCGTATCGCGGAATGCTTTTTTTGTGGGAAAATTACGAAAAGTGGCGTCCATCCGTGACGATGGATATGAAACCGCCTATGGATTTCGCTAAGGAATCCTTTGACGAAGACGACGAACATAGCTCAAAGGGGAGTTTTATGGACAAATGCGCGGAACTATTCCAAAAGATCGACCAAAGCAAAAGCATCGCTGAACTTTACGCCTTAGACGCGATACCACCCATCAATTTCGCCGGAGAGTTCTTTTTCATCTCCTATAGCCATGGGGATTACAAGGCGATTTACAAAGACATATTCGCTTTTCAAGAACGTGGTTTGGCCATATGGTTCGACCGCGGGATGAAGCCGGGGACGGATTGGCTAGAGAACGCGGAGCACTTCGTTAGCCAGTTCGCGTGCAAAGGCATCATCATCTATTTGTCCGCGCTTTCTTTGAAATCTCAAGCGGTGCTAGAGGAAATCCGCCTGGCTTCGACGTATCGGAAGCCTTTGATTCCCATCGTCCTTCAAAAAGACGCTTTGTTGGACGGGGATATCGTCAAAACGTTCCAAGCCAACTTGAAGCTAAACGAAGAGGATACTGCCCTGGTCGAGAAGGCGTTTGGGAAGCGCATCCTTTACCTTGAAGGGGATTCGCCTGTCGAAAGCAAGATGAATTATGTCCAAAACGCCCGTGACGAGACGAAGCTTTTGAACATTATTGATATCGACGATAAGACGTCCATCCACTTACTGAATTCCAGATCCATGGCCCGGGGCAAGATGCTCGCCCAATGCAATGACCCTTATTGTGTCCGCGTAAACCTTCCGGTGGAGGTTGCTTATATCGGTGACGCGACGTTCACGAACATGATGAACTTGAAGGAGATTGATCTCTCTAAAGTGGTGGAGATCGATTCGCACGCTTTTGCGGATTGCCGCCAATTGCACGAGGTCGATTTGCGTAGCATCGTCCACTTAGGCGATTCCGCCTTTGAGCGCAGTGGCGTTGCGCGCATCTATTTCCCCCATGTGGCCACGCTGAGCGAGAGGATGGCCCAAGCAGACTCCATCGATTTGGCCAAAACGTATGAAGAGGACGAAAACGCAAAATTCGAGGAAGATTTGAAGACGGTGATGGAGGAATGGCTCGTCCCCGATGACAGCGCGACGGGGGAAGGGGAGCGCGTCATCCCCAACGAAGAGCAACACTCCATCCAAATGCACCTTGGCAAAAACGCCTTTGCTTATTGCAATGAGCTTGAGCGTTTGGAACTGGTGGAAACCTTTCCCGAGATTTCGGAAGGCTGCTTCCATGACTGCCAAAATCTGCGCGAGGTGGTTCTTGACGGCCCGACCGTCATCGGGCCCTGCGCCTTCTATAATTGCACGAATCTGAGCAAGGTGACGTTTAAAGGTAACGACGTACACTTGAAGCGAAGCGCAAACGGCTTGCCCACCAATCTAGACGTTCTTCTTTACAAGGAAAAACTTATCCGCGTCGTCGGTGATTCCGCGTTTGAAAACTGCACGGGCTTAACCGATTTCTCTCTGCCACCATCTTGTGATGAAATTGGCGCTAGGGCTTTTAAAGGGTCGTCGTTATCACAAGAACGTCTGGAGATTTGTGGCCATATTAAAGAGCAGGCATTTATGAACTCCGCCATTCGAAGTATTCGGTTTGCGGGTCGTGAAACGACCATTCCTGATGAGGTGTGCCGTGGTTGCAAAAACCTCGAGAAAGTCGAGATCATACAGGCAGATATGGACGTCGGTAATTCCAGCTTCCGCGATTGTCCAAACCTCCGCTTTGTGAAGGTTCCCTCAACAAACATCCGCAAGAGCGCATTCTCACATTCCGGCGTGGCCACGATCGAACTACAAGATACGGTGCGCACGATTGGCGAATATGCCTTCTCCAATTGCCGTTACCTCAACTGCTTTTGGATTCATTCGGAGGACCTCACCATCCAAGCGCGGGCTTTCTATCAATGCGGGTGGATAAAGTATTTGGTTTTACCCGAGCGAGGCACCATCCGTTTCGATGTACGCGCCTTGGAAGAAGCCGGCTTTGAGCACGTTCTTTACATGGGCAGCGAAGAACAATACAAGCAAGGCCACCTCAAAATCGAGTTCACGTTTGAGGAAAACCCCAACGCCAGCCACGTTGGTTTCTCCGAAGAAGACGAACGCGAATACCAAGAAGAACGCGCCAAAGCACGCGTCGAATTGGAGGCAAAAATCAAAGAGTCGTTTGGCAAAACCTATTTCCACGCCTCCTATTACTTTGTCGAGCCTGGCAAAAATTGGGATTTCTGGCGCAGTGAGGGGGTTCCTAAAGTCTACTTGCCCGGAGAGTAATAAGAGTCATTGCGAAAGAACGTCGTTTTCGCATGGTCAGCCGTAGTACTGCTTGCGTTTAATCGCGCTTATCATCCAAACGACTTTCACAAGATTGGGCTTGATATAATACAAAAAGAGGCTATCGAATTATGACAGACGAAGCATGCATCAACCATCTGGCGTATTACTGCAATGGCGGGACGCCCCTTCCTAAATCCTTTCCGAAGAAGAAGTTGGAAGACGAAGACTTTCTTTTGAAAGCCATTAAGGCTAAGCCTTATATGGCTGCCCATTTAGCTAAATTCGTCCCCGAAAAAGTAAGGAATAACGACGACTTCGTGCGAAAAGCCGCCGCGATTAGCGGACTTGCCCTTTCCATCGCCAGCGATTCCCTTTTATCCGACGAAGTCTTTGTCTTAAACGCGGTAAGGAACAATCCGATTGCCCTACAATATGCACCCGCCCGCTTTCGCGACGATAAGGCATTGGTCCTTGAGTTATTAGGAAAGGAAGGCCGTGCCTTGGAGTTTGTGTCCGATCGGTTGAAAAACGATAGGCAAGTGGTATTGAAGGCCATCGAACAATTTGGATGTTCCTTCCAATTTGCGTCTGAATCCTTATTGAAGGATCCTGAATTAATGGAAGCGGCCGCTGACTCCATGGTGTCCGCGCAATATTTCACTCATCTTCACGACACGCCCCTTTTAAAAAGAAAGGATTTTGTGTCGCTGCTCCTTTCCAAAAAACCATCTTTGTTTTTGTGCATGGACAAATCGATGCGAGATGACCGTGACATTGTTCTCATGGCCATGCAAGATAGCCCATCCAACTATCGTTATATAAGCGAAGAGCTTAAGGCGGATCCTGAGATCGCCGCCTATGCTTCTTTTGGATCTTCCTCCATTAAACTGTCGATTCCGAAAAGCACCTTGTATTCCGCGGAGTTCAGAGAGCAAGTGGCGGCGATAAGAAAGAAGAAAAGTGGGATCAAGAAGCAAGAAAAAGCGCAGCAGAAGCAAGAAGGGCAAGTAGCTTTGCCCAAATTCCTGATCAACAAGGACAAAGCCAATCCGTCCATGTACTCCGTTTCCGTGAAGTGGGAAGGCAAAAAGGAAATTCTTTCGCCCCAGATTCAAATCAAGAGCAGGTACATTCTTTCGATCGACGACTATCTCCAGCCCAAGAAAGACGTCGCTTTGTTCCGTTACCTAATCCCTTCTTACGCCAAAGAAATCAAGGAAATCTATGATTCCCTGTCCTCGGAAATCAAACAGTTGGTTTCCTATGACACATTCTCCAAGGACATGAAGAAAAGATTGATGGGGAAGGAAACCGATGCCTACCGCGAGATTCGCTTCGCTTTCCGAAGATTCGATGGTTGCACCAAGATATTCACCTTTTACAATCCCTACGAACGCACGAGCGTGATGACGTTTATGGGGTTCCGGCTCGCCCGTCCCCGGGCGTGGTACAGCAAGGACCTCGCAGAAGATATGAAGGAGATCAAAGGCTTCGAAGGCAAAGATCTTTCCAGTTTACAAGGCATCGAATCGCGGGCCACGGACGGTGCAGTCTATCACGAACTAGAAGAAATGAACTATACGGTTCTTATAGAAGAGGTCGATCAGCAAGCAGCCAAGAAGGATTCCGTTTCCTATATCAATTCCTTAGTTAACAAGGCGTTGGAGGATGCGAAGGAGGAGGAAAAAGACCCTCCCGAGGCCTTCGACTTAAAGAGTTATGAATCCGTCGTCCAATTTGATGAGCGCCTTAATCTACCCAAGGAATTCGAGAAGGTGTTCGTCCAGGCTTTGGACGATGCAAGGCCATAAGCCTATTCTCGCGGTCTTTGTTTTCGTGCGCTAGCGCGCCATAATGGTGCACATGAAATCCGCCGTTCGAACTTTATCCATTATCTGGGGCATCCTATGTTCCATCGTCACCTTGGTGTTGGTGATCGTCGCCTCTTTATGCGTGACGACCAAAGACGAAGCCGTCGCGAAACTTGTCGAGGGAGGCATGTCCGAAGCGGAAGCTATCGCCAGTGCCGACAGCCTTATCGTCACGTTGTTCGTGTTCTCTTTCGTTGCTTTGTGCGCGACGATCTATAGCTTCATTCTGGCGACGCTGGTCTATAAAGAAAAGTTTTCCCGCGTCCAACGCAACATCCTCGGCGCGGTGGCCATCGTATTGTTAAGCCTTGTGCCAGGCGTGCTCTTCATCATTGACGCCAACATGAAACAAACCCCCGCGGAAGAGGTGGCGGAAAAACCAAAGGAATAGAGATTAAGCCAAGATCTTCAAATGGGCGCCTGAGGCGTCTTTTTGAACGGCGATTTGCTTGGGCAAGGCCTCTTTGAGCATCTCGATGTGCGAAATGATGCCAATCGCGCAACGGGAGTCGGCGGATATGCGTTTGAGCAATTGGACGACTTCGGCGATGTCTTTGCCGTTTAACGAGCCAAAGCCTTCGTCGATGAACATGTAGTCGATGGTGACGTAGCCGTGCCGTTCGGAGATGACTTCCGAGAAACTTAGGGATAAGGCCAAGGCGGCTTTGAACTTCTCACCGCCCGAAAGGGAGGCGATGTCGCGGTTTTGCCCCGTCTGGGCGTCGAAGACGTCGATGTCCAAGCCAACTTGCCCCGTCCCTTTGGCGGAGTCTAGACTCCGACTGACAAGGGAGAATTGGCCATTGCTGATTTGCTGGAGTTTGGCGCTGGCGCGTTGGATGACCTTGAGGAAGATTTGACGTTGGTAGAACACCTCGAAGTTGAAGTGCTGGCCACTAAGCTTGCCATTGGCCACGCGATTGAGCATATCGACCTTATCGGCCCATGCGATGGCTTCTTCTTTCTTCACGATGATTTGGTCCAAATCGGACAAGACCCGTTCGTTTTGCCTTAGGGTGGTGGAGAAGGCGGAAGAAGCGCTTAGGGCGTTGCCATAGGCTTGCGCGCATTCCGCTTCGCGTTGTTTGAGCGGCTCAACGTCGGTGCGCACGCATTGGTCGAAACCTTTTGCGACATACGCGTTCTCGTTTTCTTTCGCGGCCCGCAGGGCAATCTTCCATTGGTCGTGCTCGGTTTTCCTTTGCGCGAAAGCGACCGCGTCAAACTTGATGGCCTCTTTCGCTTGCTCCGCGCTAGCAAACGCGCCGTCGCTTAAAGCCTTGGATAGTTCCTCTTGGGCCTTCTTTTCCTCTTCGGCGGCTTGTGTGGCGGCTTTGGTGTTTGCCTCGATCTTGGCTTCTTCTTGCGAGCACAAACCATGGAGGCGGGTATGCTCGTCTTGGATGGCCCCTCGCTTTTTGCGTAAAGATTCCGCTTGGTCGTGGGCTTGCTTTGCTTGGGCCTCCAGCGTTTTCTCGTCGCTGGATTCTAACTTCGTTTCCAATTCCTTAATTTGCTGTTTGGTGATGGACAAAGAGGTCGCGGCCTCGTTTTTCTTAGCCTCGAGTCGCGTCCGTTGCCCGTCTTTATCTTCCGCTTGTTTCCGCAAACGATCGGCTTCCTTTAGGTCTTTCTCTTCTGCCTCTTTGGCTTGCATGGCGGATTCGATTCGCTCTTGCGTGATGCGAAGGTCATCGCGATTGATTTCCTGTAGGCGCGTGAGTTCCGCTTGGGCTTCCCCATATGGCAGGTCGATATTAAAGCGTTCTTTCAAGGCATGAAGGAACGAGCCCTTCTTTTCCTCCAAGGCCGTTTTGGCCGCGTTTTCTTTGCCTGCGAGTCCTTGGATTTCCTTGTTGAGGATTTCGACTGCCTCTTTGGCTTGCTGGACGCTTGCTTCGCTGGCGTCGCCTTCCTCTTTCTTCGCGAGGTGTGGGTGGTGGGTTGAGCCACATACCGGGCAAGGCTGCCCTTCGTCTAAGCCTTCGGCGAGGCGACCCGCTGAGGCAAGGATGAACGCGTGGTAAATGGAATCGTATTTTTGTCGGGCGCTGGATAGGTTTTCCATTCCTTCATTCAAGAGGTTTTGCGCTTGGGCATAGGCTTTCTCGGCTTGGGCGATGTGGCCTTGTTGCGCCTCCAAAGAACCAAGTACACGCTGGTCTTCTTGAAGGTTCGCTTTGCGAGCTTGGTTGGAGGCAAGGTCTTTGGCCCAGGTGCTTTGAGCGTGTTTTTCCCGCAATTCCCGTTCTTGTTTCAAAAGGGTTTCTTTTTCGCTTTGCAGGCCATTGAGCGATTTTTCCGCTGTCTGAAGGGCATCGTCCAAAGAAGGGATGGATTTTCGCAAAGCGGCAAGCCGGGCAGCTTCAGCCTTCTTGCGGAGAAGTTCGGCTTCCTGTTGGGCAAAGCGTTCGATTTGGGCATTAAGCTGCGGAATCGTTTCAAATAGGGCCTTCTCCTGCTCATAAGCCTCTTGGTTGAGGCGATGGGATTCTTGGAGTTCCCCTAATTCCTTTCGAAGGTTTGCGATGCGCTTGGCTACGCCTTCCCATAAGCGGAAGCGTTCTAACGCCTTCTCGGCCTTTTCTTGCCGCGACAAAAGAAGGGAAAGTTCCTCCATGTCCTTTTGGCTGGAAACAAGCGCCTCGAGCCTTTTGTGGTTTTCCTCATAAAGCTGGCGGTTTGCGTTGCCCCGTTCCGTTTTTTCGCGTTCCAAGGATGCTTGATTGGCTTGCTTTTTGGCATTAAGGGACGCCTGTTCCAAAACGCGTTCCTTCTCTTTCATGGCGAGGAGGTCTGCACGTAGCTTTGGAAGAAGGGTGATCAATATTTCGTGGACGTTGGCGGACTTTAACTCTTCTTGCAGCGCGATGTCTTCCGTTTGGTAACTCTTTGCCTGTTGCGTGATGAGGGCGTTGTCTTTCTCGATTTGCGTTTGTAGGCCCTTGGATTCTTCCGCGATGCGTTCGCAGAAGGTTTGGATCGGCCCGGACTCCATGATGGAGCGGAACAAGGACTGGCGTTGCTTGGTGTCGGCTTCCACCAGTTCACGGAACTTACCTTGCGCGATCATCGTGGTTTGGCGGAACTGGTTTAACTGCAAGCCTACGATTTCCACGATTTTGGCATTGGCCTCGGATACATTGGTGTACGTCTTCTCTAGCCCCTCGCCTGAAAAGGAGACTTCCGCCCCGACGTCGATGAGACCATCCTCACTCTTTCCTCTTCTTCGCCCTTTGATGCGCTGGGCGGGGGAACGGGTGACGGTGTAGGTTTTGCCGTTGCTAGAGAAAACTAGCGTCACGTAGGTCTTGGTTTCGCTGTCGGAATATTGGGAGCGGATGGATTCGTTGGGCCTTTTGGGATCGCTGTTTTGCCCATACAAGGCAAAGCAGATGGCGTCGAAGATGCTTGTTTTCCCCGAGCCGGTGTCCCCATGGATCAAATAGATGCCATCGCCCAAAAGGGCGAAGTCGATGACGACGTTTCCTTTGTAGGGCCCAAAGGCCTGCATGGTCAGCGTTAAGGGTCTCATGCCTTTCCCTCCGCTTCGTCTAATAGGCGTTTCACGAGTTCTTTCTGTTGCGTGTCTAACTCCCCGGAACCGAACTGCTCAAAGAACTTCTGGAATAGTTCCGCCTTATCCATCTCCTCGACGTTTTCGAATTCCACCACGTCGGCGGAGGCGGGTTTTGCATGGGGGTACTCCAGCCCTAAGCAATAGGGGTAACGGGCCTTTAGTTTGGCAAAGGGGGAGTCCACAAATTCCTCGTCGGTGAGGCGGACGTGGACGAAGTTGTCCTCGTTCCCTGGCATGGCAAGTACTTCCTCTAGCGTCCCTTCCAAAACCACGACGTCACGTATCAGTTGAATCGGGAATTCGCGGATGGAGAAGGACGTGCCTTCGATATCCACGACGGTGAACGAGCGTTTCGCGTTGGCCTCTTTGATGTGGTATTTGAGTAACGCCCCAGGATAGCGGGCGTTTTTTCCGACGTTTTGGGCTTTATGGATGTGGCCTAACGCCAAATAGGTGAAACGTTCGAATAGTTTTACGTCGATCGTCTCGCTTCCCCCGACGGCACCGTTAACGTCGACGTCCAAAGCGGTCTCTGAACCCGAGCTCTCAATGGTTAGTCCCACGGGCAAGATAGCTTGGTGCGTGATTAAAACGCTTGGCTTCCCTTCTTGGGTTTCGATGCGGGAAAGGACTTCCTTCATCGCGGATTCAAAGCTGCGCGCGTCTGTCCCGAAGGCACGGTTGACTTCGCTGGGGCGGAAATGGGGGAGCAAATAGAAGTCGACGCCGTTGATTGTGATGGGGGAAAGGCTATCTTCGACCTTGGTGACGATATGCACGTTGGCGGCCTTCAGCAACGAAGATCCCACCGCGAGGCGCTCGGGGGAGTCGTGGTTGCCCGAAATCATTAATAACGGCACCCCTAAGGCATGGAACGAGGTTAAAAACCAGTCGTAGAACTCGGTCGCCTCGGCGGTGGGGAGGCTCGAGTCATACACGTCCCCCGCGACGATGACGGCGTCCACCTTTTCCTTCTTGGCCAAATCAAGGGCCTGAAGCAAGGCGTGGCGCTGGTCATCCTTGAGGGAATAGTCGTTGATTTTCTTGCCGAGGTGCAAATCGGCTAAATGCAAAAACCTCATGGTCCTATAAGTTTACTATCCCGAAGGGAAAACTCTAGGTCACGAGACGATCAAATTGAGAATCTTTGGCAAAAGCATGCCGAGGAAATATAGGCCGTAATAGAGGATGTCGAGTTTGTTATTGTGGTTGACGCCCGCGGGCTTGTAGAAAAGGAACAAGGGGATCAGAAAATAGATGAACGTGTGTTTGGGGAGGTCGAGGTTCTTCTTCCAATCCCCGGTGACGGAATAGAAGAAGATGGTGAACGCGACGATCAGCCCGCAAAGGATGAGGTTCTTCAGGAATTGGTGGGAGGGCTGGGCGATGCGCTCATCGATGCCTTCCTCGCCGTATTTCCGGATCATGTGTCTGCGGTGGAAGAAGATGACGAACTCATAGGATACCCCGATGAAGATCGCGTCGAAGTCACGGATGAAGAGGATGTTTTTGATCCAATAGTTTGGCGTGTAGACCCCTGCGCGGAAAAGCGCGGAGAAGACGATGGACAAGATGGCTATGGCGGTGGGGATGGCGGAAAGCGCGCGGAACGCGGTTCGGTTGATGAACCATTTGGGCGGGTTGGAGAAAAGGAAGAACCCAATGAAGGCGAATAGGCCGATGCCAAGGAAGATGTTCCCGGGCAAAAGGTTGCTGATCACCGACCCTAGGCTGAAGCCGCTGGAGGATTCCATCGGCATGGAGTAGTCGATGAAAAGCAAGATGGAGTTTGCGGTCAGGTAATAGATGAAGGCGAGCGAGAAGAAGACCGCGGAGGAGAATTTGAGGTTGCGGTGGGTTTCGCAGGTCACCCCGATGATGCCGATGACCAAGATGAACCGTCCTGCCTGCTCGATGGTCTCATACCATTCCGCCCCGGAGGCAAAGGCATATCCCGCATCCCCGTATATCCCGCTGGCGGCTTTGGTGGCGAAGAAGGTCAACGTGACGCCGATTGCGATCAAAAGCAGGCCGAGGGCGCGGAAGAACCATTCCCCGAAGATAGGGCGGAGTTTGGTGCGCTCAATGAATCGCTCATAGGCTTTTTGCCGTTCGGAGACGATGGGCTCCTTGGGTTCTTCGACGACTTCTGGGGGATCTGGCTCGATGATGGCGCAGGGATAAAGCTCGGCGCGTCGAATGGGCGGCAATTCGCCACGGGACACCAAGCGATGTCGCTTGTCTTCCATAAGCAAGCGCACCCATCCGACGGCGAATAGGCATAGAAGTGGCCCACAGGGCACGGAAAGCAAGATGGACTGCGCGGGGAGACCTAGGACGTCCACGATCGTTTGTTGGATGCGCACCGCCCCGGAAAGAAGGGTGCTTGGCTCGGTCGCGCCTAGTTGGCGTAGCACGTCGGGAATGTCTTGGAGGAGTTTGGAGCGGAGGGCGAGGGCTTGGTCGGCGTAACCTTGGAACGTCGCATCGTCCATACTCGAGTCTTTGGGGTTTTCCAAAGTAGTATCGGGATATTCCCGCAACTTATCGTCGATTTTGCTGCGTGCTTTGGTAGAGGCGTAGATTCCTTTGTCCCAAAATAGAGGATATCCTTTCGCGTTTGCAAGCTCGGCGGTCCCTTCGAAGACCATCCCCTGCGCAAGCTCGTCCGACGTTGGAAGGATCAGCTCGTTAGAAAAGGCGGCGATCGCATTTACGTTTTCCGCAAGAACCACGGAGGTGGAAATCTCAAAGTAGTGGGAAAGGACGGAGGGACTCCATACGAGGAAGAAATAATCGCTTCCGTTGACATTGACGTCCAACCATCGTGAGGTATCGTCGCCGCTGAGCCCCGAATTGTTGGGGCCGCCGCGGGTTCCTTCTTGGAGCGTTTTCTCCCGCAGGGCGATGAATTGCGGATCCCCATAAGCCCCAGGGTCGCCACATACGCGCGCAGGTATGATCAAAAGCGCCAGAATCCACGCGAAGAGCCCAAGGCCAAGGATGCCGTTGATGACCACGCCCCGACGGGAAAAGATGGCGTTGGTCAACTTGGAAACGAATGGGATCTTCTTTTTCTTTTCCGCCATAAGGTTTTCTCTATGTTAGAGAACTTTCGTGCCCGTTTGAAGAGCCATGGGGTATAGCCATGGTGGAAACGGGGCGGTTTTGGGGTACAATTGCCTTGGCGGAAGTTCCGCCTAAGAGTAGACGATGCGCGTCAAGTGCCACGGGATGGGAGGTCGCCCGCGGACGAAGAGAGATATTCTCGCGGTGCATCGTCGCAGCCGCTTAGGGATAAACGGGACGTGAACGCCTTTTGCCTCCCTTTAAGAAAACGAAAAGGAGGTTTTCTTTATGGGAAATCAGAATCTTCAGAGGATTACCCTTAACGGCGTGCTCATTGGTCTGTTTTTGGTGTTTGGGTTACTCCGGTTTCGCATCGGTACCTTTCTTGAAATCGGTTTAGGTTCGTTGGTCATCGTGTTGGCCGCGGTGGCCTTATCCCCATGGGAAGCCGTGACGATTGGGCTCATCGGCGAATTCCTCAACCAAATCCTGTTTTCGGGATATGGATTAACGCCGACGACGCCTTTGTGGATCCTTCCGCCCGCGATCCGTGGACTTATCATTGGGCTGGTCGCCCTGGCCTTTGCTCGCAAAGGGGACCATATCACCAAGCACAAAGTCATCTATTTCATCACCGTTCTAGGAACGGCGTTGTTCATCTCTGGTTTGGACACGGGGCTTCTTTACCTGGATGGTCTCATCATGGGCTATCCCGTCCATTACACGTGGCTTCAGACGGGCATCCGTTTCCTGACGAGCCAAGTGACCGCCGTGTTGGTGGCCATATTGGTATTGCCCCTTCATCGGGCCATCGCCTTCCTATTGCCCCCGGCGGCGAAGAAGAACGAAGAAAAAGGATCCGAATGACGGATCCGTTTTTTTCTAATTATGGTGGCCCCCGCCGGACTCGAACCGGCACGTCCTCATCAGACAGTGGATTTTGAGTCCACCGCGTCTACCAATTCCACCAGGGGGCCACGCGAAGCGGGAATTCTTCTCGCTAGCGGGGATATTCTACTCTTTTGGATAAAACGCGCCACTATTTTCTTCTTCATTGAAGACGTCTTTCTCGATGAAGGCACTCGCCTGTTGTAAAATAGGGTCATGTCCGAGTTCGAAGAAGGAATCATCCAAGGGGCATTACCTCTTTTCGATCGCCTTCTGGATTATGGTTTTCATTCGGAAAACGATTCATACGTGCATGAATTTCCCATTCAGGGCGGAACGTTTTCGTTGCACGTAAGCATCGATTTCGATGGAACGATGGACACTCGGCTCATCGATAATGAGACGGGTGACGAATACAACCTTTACAAAATGCCATCCGCGCATGGGGAATACCTCATTTCCATTCGGGATGAGGTGAAGGAACGCTTAAAGGATATCTGCGAGCGCTGCTATTCCCTTTTGCCCCATGTCGGTAAGGAATTCGGTTTGCTCATGGATCATTTTCTTTCTCATCATGGGGAAGGAATCGAATACCTCTGGGATGATGAAAACGGAATCATTCGGCGGAAGGACAACCGTAAATGGTATGCGGTGTTCATGAAGGTACCTTACGAAAAAGTGGGGGAACCGAAAGAAGGGGTTTGCTCTATCGTGGCGTTCCGCGGAAACCCAGAGGACGTGGACATGAAAACCGTCTTTCCAGGATACCATCTCAACAAAAAGAGCTGGGTGTGCATGATCTTGGATGGGCGTAACGACCCCGATGATTTGCTTCGTCGCCTAGAACGTTCTCGCGCATTGGCCCTTGGAAAGGGGAAGAAGAACCAACCCTGCCTTTATTTGGTGCGTCTATTTGACGCGTTACCCGAAGCCAAACGTCTATTTGACGTCTTGTCGGGGGAGCGAAAGGAAAAGGCGTTGCGGTACGTTCGTTTGGAAGACAAAACGCGGTCCGCCGTGGGGACGTTGCTTATAAGGAAAGCCACGGGCGGCAAGCCCATATCACTAATCGCTTCAGGGAAACCATATGTAGAAGGTGGTCCTTGTTTTAGCCTTTCCCACGGCGGGGATTACATCGGTCTTTACGCTGCCCCTTATGAGGTGGGGTTGGATATCGAGGAGATTGCCCGTTGCTCTATGGGCACGGTGCCCCATGCCTTCACGGAAGAAGAGGCGAAGGAAGTCACGGATAAGGAAAGCTTTGCCAAGGCGTGGACCACGAAGGAAGCCCTAGCCAAATGCGAAGGGGAGGGGATTCTCACGCCCACTAAGGTTGGCTTCTCTCGTTTCGCCGATGGGAAATGCGTTTACAAAGGAAAGAGCTATTTCATCCAAACTACCGTTTTGGAAGGACACGTGATGACGTTATGCAATGAAAGGAAAGCGTCCTTCCCTGAGCCAATCACGTTATCTATCGCCGATCTTCTTGAAGAATGAAAAAAGGGCCGGAGTAATGTCCGACCCATTTGTTTAAGAAGACGGTTATTTTCCTTCGTCGGGATTCTCCGCTTTGGGTTCCTCGGCGGGTTTTTCTTCCGTGGGTTCCTCGGCAGGCTCTTCCCCTACGGGCTCTTCCTCAACCGGCTCTTCTTCCTTTTGTTCGGGTTGAGCCTTGGGGGCGCGCTGGAACTTGAAGTCCTCTTCGTTGACCGCAAGAAGCAGGTAACCAAAGAGCAAGGCGGGGAGCATGGCGATGCTTTCGAGGTTTCCCACGACCATGACCCAAGCCATGTCACCCCAGTCGCCTGCGCCACCGAAGCCGATGAGCAAGGAGACAAGCTCGAAAAGCACGAAGGCCGCGACGCCGCCAAAGGCGACGATCTTTAGGATCTTGTTCTGCGCGAACTTGGGGAAAACGATGTTGAGCAGGCAGACGCCAAAGGTGGCAAGCAGGAAGAAAAGGGCGATGAAGTGCAGGACGCCCGCCGCGTCGTTTCCCAAGCCGCCGATGAATCCAAGCAAAGAGGAAACCAGGTAGAACCCGATGAGCAGCTTGCCCAAAGCGCTGGCGATGTTGCCTTTCTTGGTGAGGATGGCATAGCCCGTCGCGCCGCAAAGGCCGGTGAGCACCACGATGTAAAGCAACGCACCGATGACATTAATGCCGTTGCCGAAGTTGGCCATGAAGCCAATCGCGTAGAGCAACCCAAAGAGGTTGACGCCGCACAATCCGCCAAAGACAATCCAACGGGCCGGCTTTTTCAAAATTCCGATAACTTTGTCCATGAATAACTCCTTTTCGTATCCGAATTGTGCGCATTGTACCATTGCGCGCGAAGAAGACAACGAAATCGGGCCATGATACCGCTACCAAAGGCCGAAAAGCGGGGGTTTGGGATTCAAGGCGTTACGAGAGCAAGCTTCGTAAATGGAGCAAAGGGATGAGGAAATCGCTGTAGAGGATGTCCATGCCAAAGGCATCTTCATCCGATAGCCCCTCCATTTTCTTTAACTCGGTTTGGAGCAAGAAGGGGTAGGGGACCAACATGGAGGTTTTGCTCGTTGGGTCGCGGTGGTAGGCAAGCGTCCGTAGCTCCCAGGTGTCATGCTGGTAACTGGCCATGTCGCGAAGTAGGCAAGGCGAACGGTAGCAGCTACGGAGCGCATGATAGAACGCCGGGCCGGATATTGGTTCTCCGCGCAAAGCCTTGAGGATCGCTTCGTGGCTTTCTTGGGGGCATAAGGTGCCATCGTCTTTTTCAAGCCCGCGTCGAAGCTCGTCCTCCAGCACGCCATAGGCGCCCATGTTGCGCGAAGGCCCTAGGTAATGCCAGTCGCGTGGAAAGACATGGTAGGGCGGTTGGGGCAAAGTAAACCCTTCGATGCCTTTTCCGTATAAGGACATGAACGCGACGGTGGCGCGGTAATCTTCGTCCATTTCCTCTTCCGTCTCTTCTTCCTGCTCGCCTTCGTCAAGGCGGATGATGGCTTTTGGGACGGCCATCGTTTTCTCGGAAAGGGCTTGGTCGGTCAGAAGAATCGTGTCACGTATCTCCTCTTCTTGCAGCGGGGCAAGCTCAAACGTGACAAGGCTTTGCTTGGAAGCGAGGTCGAAGCGTTCGACGATTGGTTTCCAGGCTTCCGCATATTCCTGATCGATACGGAAGCAAGTCCGTCCAAATAAGGGATGCGCGATGGTCAGGGCAGAAAGAAAGGCCTCCTGTAGCAAGAGGCCGTTTCCGTGGACGAAGAAGGTGGGGCAGTCCTCGCCTGCGACGAAGTCCCAAAGGGTGTCTTCCAAAGAGGCGAGGGCGGGGTGGCTCATTTTTACTTCTTGAGGATTTTGTCCGCCAAGCCGATCGCGATGGCTTCCTCGGCGTTGAGCCAGTTGTCCTTTTCGCAGGCTTCGTGCATCTGCTCCAAGGTCTTGCCAGAGGCTTCCGCCAAGATGGTTTCGAGACGTTCGCGGGTGCGACGCATATGGCTGGACATGATTTCCAGGTCGCTTTGTTTGAGGTCGTCGGCGATGGAGCTCCATGGCTGATGGATCATCACTTCGGCGTGAGGCAAGACGTAGCGGTGGCCTTTCTCGCCGGCGGCGAAGATGACCGCGCCCATCGAGGCGGCCAAGCCGAAGCAGACGGTGTGGACCGGGGATTTGATCAGGCGCATGTTGTCCACGATGGTAAGTCCCGCGGAAACCGAGCCACCCGGGGAGTTGATGTAAAGGTAAATCGGGTCATGGCTCTCGTTGTCGAGATGGCGAAGAAGGATCATCACCTTTAAGGCAAGGTCGGAGTTGATGGGACCGGTGATGAGGATGTTACGTTGGTTTTGGAATTCCTCCACAAGCCCTTCGGAGAGTAGCGGAAGAGAAGATTCGAGTTCAGGCATAAATGTCCCCCTGTGTATTTGTTGTAATGATACGCTTCTTTCCCCCGCGATAACAGGCGCGAATGGTTTTCCTTGCCCTATCGCGCCACTTTCCTACAATTAAGGGAGCCATCCATAATAATGGATATCCCGAGGTGCCCTTTATGAGCTCGATGCCTGCCGCCAATTCCCCTAAGAAAGAGCGCAAATTCTATTTGCCCGTCCGTTCGTCTTTCCTCATCGCCATCGTCACGGCGATTTTGCTTTTGGTCGGATTCTTCCTTTGGTATGGCAACCTCGAGAACCAATTCGCGGCGGACGTAGAACAACTTCCCGATTGGCTGGCCACGGTTTTGCTCTCCTCCCGCTGGCACCCGGTCGCCAGCTGGGTCGTCGCGATTTTGCTGACGGTCGCCTTCGTGGCCTTGCTCTATCTGCTCATCATGATCGTCTACCTCGTGTACAAGCGGCGTCACGCCACGGCGAAGTTGCGCTGTGAGGCGATCACGGTGGCGGTTGCCATTTCGCTTAGCATCGCGTTCAAGGCGTGGGTGCTTTTTAATGCGACCGCTGCGGATCTGGCCGCCCAAGGCATCATGGATCCGGGGTTCAAGGACGTCTTCTCTTCCTTCTTTGGCGCCGTATATGCCGCGTTAGGCGGATTGTCGTTCGAGGGTTTGCCCGACGGGGCCCAGTTCGTTTCCCAAATCTTCCTCATCTGTGCCTTCTATGGCACATCGGTGGTCGCGGGCCTGGTGTTCATCAGCGCCATCGGCTCCTCTTTGGCCTACGAGTTCTACTCTTTCCTGCTGCTACGCGTTTTGCGTACCAAGGGGATGGACATCTATATTTTCACGGCTTTGAACGAAGAGACCTTGAACCTTGCGGATTCCATCTCTTCTAACCCCGATCAAGAAAAAGCCCGCAACGCGTTGATCATTTTCTCCGGTTCGGCGTTAGAACCCTTTGACCGAAAAGACAAAAACTGCGTCCAGGTCATGGCCCATGGCTACATCTATTGGTCGGTGTCCGCCAATGATTCCAACACGATCCTCGAGAAACTTTGGCCCCATAGCAAATCGGGCATGGCCTCGCAATATTCGTCCATCACGGTCTTCGCCTTCGATTCGGATAACGACCACATCCCCAACGAAGAGGAGAACATGGATTACGTCCTTCTCGACATCAACAACCGCCTGAACCACATGAAGGCCAGGACCACGAAATGCCATCGCGGATTCCGCGCCTATCGGGCGTGCATCCGCAAGGACATCCAAGCGTTGGAAAAACAGCTGGAGGCATGCACTCCCGGTGATACGGATTTCCTCAAGATCGCCAAGAAGATCGAGGCGCGGAATTTGGAGTTGGAGCTTCGCCAACCCGGCAATTGGCAATACCTTTCCCGCGGCAAGGAGGCCGAGGCGATCCGCAAAGACATCGAGGAACTCGCTGGCATCGGGGGCAACGACCCCGCCAACCGCCCCGATTTCATCAAGGAGAAGATCGCCGCGTTGGAGGAGAAGCTTTTCATCATCGACGAGCAACAGGAATCCTATTACCGTTGGCTGAAGAACCAGCGTGACCTCAGCCTTCGCGTCCATGGCTTGGAAGACGCTTGGGGGGACAAAGTCACCGACGAGAAATTCTTCGCCCTTCAGGAGTTCAAGAAAAAGTCCGACTTGCGGCACGGGTACGATTTGTCCCACATCGGCTACTACATCTTGACCAAGCGCCGCATCGATTACCAAGCCTACCAAGACAAAATCAACTCGCTGGAGAAACGGTTCCGTGAACTCTACCTTTCTTCCAACGACGAATACCTCATCCGCCATCATGAGTGGAAGATGGCCTCATGCGCGCTTGAGGAGGCGAACCAGTCGGGGGACCAAGGCAAAATCGGCGCGGCAAAGGCTTTGAAGAAGGAAAAGTTGGCGCGGGAGAAGGCGTGCTGGCAGCTCGCCAAGCCGTTCTCTATCCACGTGTGGAACGAAGCCGACTCCATCGCCTCGGAAGCCCAGACCGCCATCTACTCCTCGCCTTCAGACGGCGATTGCCCGCCGGCCCCGGACAAAGACCTCACGTGGGTTGTGTCCCTTGGCTTTGGCACCAACGGCCAATCGATCGCGAAGGCCCTGTATTCCTTCAGTTCCCAAATCAACGACGAAGGCAAGGCCGCGGATTTCTTCTGCGACGTATATGACCCTCGTGGCTTCACCCAAATCGCGGGCTTGTTCCAAATGGAAATGCCCTATTCCGTTTGCGTTTCCTATACGCCGGAAGCCTTTGGCTATGATCCGCAAAAGACGTATGAGGACGCCTCCAAGGAAACCTTGGATGACATCTGCAAGCAGTATTCCCTCGCGCACAACAACGCGCCCACTCGGGAATTGCGCCTGGCTTTGGCCCAAGAGATGCCCCTTCCCGCCTTCTGCTTCCATAACGGTGGCTTTGGGAAAGTGGGTTTCGCGGAACTCTTTCGCGAAGGGCCTGCCCTTTGGAAGGAAAAGAAAGACCAATATGGGGCAGGGGAAACGGGCGCAGGCCAATTCTATTGCCCCGATTACATCGTCGTGGCCACCGGCGATGACTATGAATCCATACGTGTGGTTAACGCCATCGCCGCGCTTCTTTCCCAACGCAAGCCACGGAACATGGTGACGTTGTTCGTCAACGTCTGGGATGACAAAAACAACAACCTCGTCGAAGGGTTCAACCGTGATTTCGACGTGGCGAATCCCAAGAAACAGCAAGACTTCATTTACGCCCCCAACGTCCGCATCGTCATCATCGGAAACAATGGGGACGTGTATCGATATGACCGCATCATCGAGAACTACGACGCGATCAACTACAACCGCGTCTATGAATTGGTCGCCGATGGCAACGCCCAGGAGACCAACCAGTTCAACGACGAAGCCCATGCTTACTATTTGAACCCCAAAGCCGTGAAGAGCGTCATCGTCCCTCGGGGCGCCAGCGACATCGCTAGGAACAAAGCCGATCTGTGGGAAAGCATTCCCGCCCACCAAAAAGCGCAAGCCTTGGCTTCCTGGCGGGGCAATACCTTATGGAAACGAGTGTCTTCCGCGGCTTCGTATCGCTTCCGGACTGCGTTCTACCAAATGATGAAGCGTTGGGACAACCGTGAGAACTTCGGCATTTTCTTCGCCAAGTTGGCCCGCGTGGAACATCAACGCTGGATGCGTTTCCATTTGGCCGACGGATGGCTTTATTCGCCCAAACGCGACGACGGGCTGCGCCGCCATTATTGCCTATTGCCGGCCGGGTTCATCGACAAAGGCACTTTGGCGTATGACTTGTTCAACGTCTTCCTTGGGGTGTCTTTGTGCATGGATTCCATCGACCGCAAGGAAGGGTTCTCCGTGGCCATGGACTGGACCAAGATCCACAATATCACCGAGCAGGCCACCATGGACATCAGCGTGTTCCACCCCCGCGCCTATGACGACGGGAAGAAGGATATCTTCGTCACGTGCTTCGGATTTGGGAAGGAGGGCGAGGCCGTCGCCGAGGCGATCTTCGTAAACACCTACGACAAGGTGCGCGGGAAAGACGCCTTGGAGCCCAACCGCTTCCATTGCAGCATCTACGGTGACGAGGATTACGCCCCATATCGTGTGCGGCACAGTTTTGCGATCGTCACCGACAAACTCCGCGAATTCGAAAGCGAAAGCGTCATCTCCACGACGACGACTTCCTACGGGAAACTGTTAACGAATCTAAGCGATTCGCTGAAAAGGATCGGTGGCACGAAAGCGGTACGGACCGACATGTCTTTCCCCGACGTCCAGTTCAACGCCTCAGACCCTGGCCGATTGGGTTTCATCACCGAGTTCGTGGACTCCATTGCCCATAACCGCAAAAACCTTCCCGATTACATCGTCTTGTCCATGAAAGACGACGAGAAGACGTTCTGTTTGTTCCGCCGCTTGGTCTACTTGTTCAAGAAGATCTTGGCTTCTGACGCCTTCCCCGCCGAGAGCTGCACGGTCTACGTCTGCCTAGGCGATGGGCCTCTTCATGAGCAGGCCAAGCAAATCCAAGCCGAAGCCAAGTTGGGATTCCTGCGGATCCATTTGATGGACCGTGGCGTCCACGTGGCCCAGGCCGACGAGGGAGGGTTCCGGTTCTTCGCCTTCACGATGGGCGGAGGGAAACTCGATCCCGCCAAGCACCCTCATTCTTTGTCTGCCACCGCCGCGCCGCAAATCGACGCCCTTTGCAAGGCCGCGCAGTCCTTCTGGGCCAAAGGTCCTAACGCGATTACCGATAAGTCCGTTTTGGAAGCCAAGGGCCTCCTTTCCAAGGCCTCTTCCGCCTATTCGAAACTGAACCTTTCCGAATATGACGCGGAATGGAATGCGCTATGCGAAGAGGAAAAGCGTTATTACGTGAACGCATGGCTCTTCCTAAAGGCGCTGCAAAACGAGGCGGACGTGTTACGCCGGGGCGGAGTCAATGAGGCGGAGCTATTGAGCCGTTTGTGCTCCATCGCCCACCATCGCGACGTACGTTACCTCATTTGCGATTCCTGGGTGTTCCGCGACGTCGACGACCAGAACCGCTTCACCAGCCATTATTCCAACCGACTTTTGCCCTTCCGGGCGCTGAAACTCCAACAAAGCCGTTCGGTGATGCTGGAGGCGTTGCTCGCGTTGGTTTTATAGTCTTGGTTTCCAATATACGTAATTGCAAGGCGTGCGCGAAAAGAGCACAATTTCCTTAGCTCTTTTAACGTCTACTTAGGGGGTACATATGGAGTTTGAAAAACTTGTGCTGCGGCCCGGTTACGAAGAAATCGCGGCCATCGGGCAGGAGTGGCAACGCGTCGCTTCCCGCCAGAAGGGGAAAGAGAACAAGGTCCCTCTCCCCAATTACTATCTGATTGCCGACGACGGATTTGATTTCGAGGAGCTTTTCGAAGCGATGGCGGGCTACCTGGAAGCCCAGGAGCTCATGGCCTTCGAAAGCGAGACGAGGGTGTATTCCTTCTTTCTGAAGTATTCCTCTCCCAACGAGCCGAACTTCACCTCGTTCCAAATGCTTTATGACGCCGTTGAGCATGAGCTGAACCGCTTCAGCCATCCTTATGACGGCATCTTGGTCGTCGACATCACCGAATGGGTCGAAAAACCCGGTGCCGTGTCGGAGAAAAAGTTCATCGACTTCCTTTCTTACATGGACACGATCGATGACCGCACGATGGCCATCTTCTTGGACCGCTCGGGCAACGACGAGCCTTCGAGGAAAGCCTTCGATAGCCTCGACCTGGCGATGCGCATCCAACTGCTCCATATGTCCTATAAAGACGTCGATGCCGGGTTAAAGGAACTGGAAGACAACCTCGCCTTCTATGGGTTCTCCCTCGAGGAAGGCTTCCGCAAGAAAATGCGCGAGACCGTCGAAATGGTGCTCCATACCCCTGGTTCGGAAGGCATCGAGTCCATCCGTCAACTCGCCTTGGACATGGGTTATTGCGCCCTTAAGGCCGAGAAGGAAGTCGGACTTGTCCTCAACGAGGAGAATAGCGCCTCCTTCTTGCCCGGAGGCGAATGGACCCGCATTTTCCAAAACAAGAAGAAGACCCGCCGGTTGGGTCTCGTCGGGGAGGAGGACTAACCATGAAACACAACTACCGTTACCTCAATTACGTCGGCGACCGCGAGTTTGAGAACCGCTTCGCCACCGAAGAGGAGATGAAGTCCAAGTTGACCAAGGTCGACATCTCCGACCCCAACGCCAGCGTCAAGTCCGCCGGGTTGCCCCTGATCTCCGACACGAAGACCATCTATTGCGACACCGAGGACTACCATTCCCTCATTTTGGGTTCCACGGGCTCCATGAAATCCCGCACCCTCATCTTCCCCACCATCTTCTCCTTGGGCCTTGCGGGCGAGAGCATGCTCGTGGCCGACCCTAAGGGCGAGCTTTATGCCCGCACCTCTGGGTTCTTAAAGGAAAAGGGATACGAACTTAACGTCATCAACCTCCGCGACATGGCCAACAGCGACTGCTGGAACCCCTTAGAGGAAGCCTATGTCCAATTCCATAACGGCGAAGAGGAAGCCGGCTTGAACTTGGCCCACGAGTTCGTCAACGCGATCACTTCGCGTTTGCAGGACGCCAAATCCCCCAGCTGGTCCATCGCCGCGCGCCAACTCCTCGACGGCTTGGTCGAGCTCATGATCCGTGGCGCGAAGGATCCTTCCGAGTGCAACCCCGGGTCCTTGTCCACCCTTCTTGATCGCGTCAAACTCGCGGACAAATCGCCCACCGGAAGCAGCAGCTCGTGGTTTGACGATGACGACGAGGACGTGCGCACGCTCCTCCAGTTCGTCAATGACCTCCCCGAGGGATGCTCCTTGAAGAACAACCTCTTCTCGGCCGTGAACATGACCAAAAGCGCGACCACGACCTTGGCGGGCGTCTTAGATGTCGCCTATGGCTCGGTGACCGCCTTCACCTCGTCGCGTTCCCTGATGGCGCTTACCTCGCACACCAGCTTCGACATCCACGCGATCGGCCGTGGCGGGAAACCCCATGCCGTCTTCATGATCGTTCCGGACGAAGATTCCACCTATAACTTCATCGTTACCAGTTTCATCAAGCAGGTGTACACCGCGATGGTCAAGGAAGCCTTCCGCCAAGGTGGCACCTTGCCCCGCCGTCTCAATTTCGTGTTGGACGAATTCGCCAACCTTCCCTTCATCGCCGACATGCCTTCGATGATCACCGCCGCAAGAAGCCGCAACATGCGCTTCTTCCTGGTCGTGCAATCCGATAACCAACTGCACGCGACGTACAAAGACGACGCGGAGACCATCAAGACCAACTGCTTGAACTGGGTATACCTCTCCACCAAGGAAGACCAGCTCATCCAACAGGTCCAGCGCATGGTGGGCGTGCGTGGCAATGGTTCGAACGAACCGCTCATCACCTATCAGCAGCTTTCCTCCATGCGGAAAGTGGTGGGCGCCAAAGGCGGCGCGGAAGCCCTTATCCTCATGCACCGCAGCCGTCCCTACGTTTCCTTCATGCCGGATATCTCCCGTTATACGCAGTTCCTGACCAAAGAGGCCGTGCCTTTCCCGAAGATGGATGGGGAATACCATTTCTTCGACCTGACCGAGCGCGTCCTCAAAATGGACAAGGACCTCGCGAACAAGGTCTTCGGTGGCTTGAAGGCCTTCAAAGAGCCCGAGCCCGAAGAAGACATCGAAATCGAGGATCCAGACAGCGACGTCGAGGAGCCTGAAGAGCCCAAAAAACCCGAGGGAAAAGGCGGCAAAGGGGACAAAGATCCCTTCGCCGACTTGCTGAAGAAACTCGACGAGATCGCCGATCCTGACGACGACTGATTCCCGTTAACCCAAGGCGGTTCCGCGGTGCGAAGCCGCCTTTTTCCATGGGCGTTTTCGAAATAAGAACAAAGAAAAAACCGCAATTCCGAATGGATTTGCGGTTTTGCCTTACCGATTAGTTGTTGTTGAACTTTTCGATGACGCGATTAAGGGAGGCTTTGTAGACTTCCTTGATCTTCTTTTCGATGACGGCGTCTTCCTCGGGGGAGAGGATGCCATCGACGGTGATGACGCCCTGTTCGATCTTACGGGTGATCTCGCCCAAGGTGTTGAGGAACTTGTGGGGCTGTTCGATGTTGATGGCGGTGATCACAAGGAGCTCGTTGAAGTTGTCGATGATGTCCTCGAGCTTCTTCTCGAGGTCGAGCTGATACTGCGCGACGATGTAGGGGCTCTGCTCGGTGAAGTTCTTCCATTCCCAAGGTTCCGCGTCGAGGGGGAGGCCTTGGTTGAGGAAGTTGATGATGCTGCCGTTTTTGGCGATCAGGCGGATGGCTTCGATTTCTTCTGCGGAAGCCTTGCCATCGGCGAGGGCGACGGCGAGGAGCATGGTCTGCAGCATGTAGTCATACTGACGGAGGAAGATGTCCCTCTTGAAGTCGGTGTCTCCGCTCTTCTCGAGATAGGAGTCAACGGT
>JAILIV010000077.1 GCA_024695105.1 Bacilli bacterium | reverse complement strand
TCGAGACCTACCTCGACGAGCTGGACCCTAGGGACAAAATCGCCTTCTTCGTCGAGGCGAACCGCCTGGTCGGGGGCGATTTCAAGGTAAAGGACCGATACTGACTAGCTTTTCGCATCAGTCATTTTGTAAATACTTCGTAAATATTATTTATTCTGATAGAAATGCCTTTATTATGTTAGATAATAAGGTTTTATTATATGGAAACACTAACACTAGTTCTTATTCTTGTTGGTGCAGCAAACATGGTATCCAACATAGTTTTTTACACTATCTTCACTTTTAAAATGAGAGATGTTATCTCTGGTGGTGTGAAAAAAGACAACGCCATGATTATTACCGGCCTTATCTTAATTGTGTTTTTCTTGTTTGGATATATCTACGTAAGTATATTTGCCAATCCAAACATAGTTACTGGTTTTATCTTGTTCTTTGGTAGTTTGTTTGTCAGTATCATGATTATTTTATTAAGGCATCTCATTGCAACCTCTAAAGAAAGATCATTAGAAGTAGCGCAAATCTTAATTAGCGTTATTGATGCTCATGGGCCAAATCTCCAAGGTCACAGTATGCATGTGAAAAATTTAATGACAGTGTTTTATAAACACTTACCACGTTATTTAAAATCAGATTATAACCTTGTTAGTTTGGAATACGCTGCTTTATTACATGACATTGGTAAATTAGGCATGCCTGAAGAAATTCTTAATAAGGAAGGTCAACTCAACGAAGAGGAGGAAGCTTTAATGCGCACTCACCCACAAGTAGCTGTTAGACTCCTTAGATCAATTAAATCATTTGACTATATTGCCGACTGGATTTTATATCACCACGAAAGAATAGATGGACAAGGGTATTACTTTAAAAAAGGTGATTCCATTCCTTTTCCAAGTAAATTAATCGCGATTATTGATTCTTATTCTGCAATTACGATGGGAAGAGTCTATAGCACACCTCGCACATATGAAGAAGCGATTGAAATCATCAAAAGTGAATCCGGCAGTAAATTTGAACCAGAGTTAGTGGATATTTTTGTTTCCATCCCAAAAGAAGAGATCATTGCTTGTGATCCAAAAAATAAAAAACTCTAATTAGTAATAATTAATATGGATAAATTAAAAAGCAAAAAAGTATCAGCTTTAGGAGCGTTAGGTCTTTCGATAGGCACCGCAATCGGATGGGGCTCTTTTGTTGTTACCGGTAGTTCCTTTTTAAGTAAAGCCGGTCCTTTAGGAAGCATGATTGGTATTGTCATTGGCATGCTTATCATGCTTGTTTTAGCGTACAACTATCATTATATGATAAATAAATACCCAAACTCCAATGGTGGTATTTATACATTTGCCAAGAATACCTTAGGTGGTGACCATGCGTTTTTAGTTGCATGGTTTCTAATCATTACATACGCTGCTATTTTATGGGCTAATGTGTCTTCATTCTCATTATTTGCGAGATATATTTTTGGAAGTACTTTCCAATTTGGATTCCATTATTCCATTGGTGGCTATGATGTATGGCTAGGAGAATTGTTGCTTTCTTTATTCTTCTTATTACTATTTGCTGGTATATGTTTGATTAAAAGAAGAATCACCACATCAATTCAGGGTGGTTTGATGTTGTTGTTTGTTGCTTTAATCATTGCAGGATTTGTTGTTGCCGCTGTTATGCATCAAGGCGGAATATCGTCTTATAAACCAGACTTTGCTCCTGATGGAAATAGTGAGTTTAAGCAAGTTGTGGGAGTGGTGGGCATGATGCCTTGGGCATTCGTTGGTTTTGAAAGCATTTCCCATTCTTCTAAGGATTTCAAATTCCGTCATAAAAATGTTTTTAAAATCTTAGTTGCTTCTATTGTTATAACCACGATTGTTTATATTCTTATTTGTCAGTTATCAATCAGTGTTTTCCCGGATAACTACAATAACTGGTATGAATATCTAACTAGTTCTAATTCTTTAACTGGATTAGATGCGATACCAGCATTTTATGTTATGCACCGTTATTTGGGCGTGCCAGGACTAGTAATGTTTATCATCGCTCTTTTAGCGATTTTAGTGACCAGTTTAATTGGCAGTATGATTGCCTTATCTAACTTATTGCATTCAATGTCAGAAGATGGTGTTTTCCCTAAGTTTTTTACTAAGGTAGATAAATATGGAAATCCAAGAAATATTATCATCGCACTCACAATCTTTACCGCAATAATGCTCTTTTTCGGTAGAGTGTTGATTGGATGGATTGTTGATATTAATACATTCTGCGGCATTATCGTTTACACCTATATCTCAATCATCACCATCAAACAATCAAGAAGAGATATTAATAAAGGTAGAGAAGCCATGACAATGGGTGTAACTGGTTTGCTCTTATGTATTACTTTTGCAATTTCGGCTATTGTTAATGATTTCATTAACCTCGATTATTTAGCCAAGGAATCAATCTTAATCTTTGTTGTGTGGGCAGTAGCAGGTTTTATCTATTACGCAGTGTTATTAAAAAGAGACAAAACAAGAACCTTTGGTCATTCTATGGTAGCGCTTTTTGGTCTATTTGTTTTAATCATTTACTGCATTAGTTCTTGGATTTTGAAATTAATCCATGCAGTAGACCACAATGACAATGAAATAATCGCGGGACTTATCGCTAGTATGCTTTTATTAATTGCTACGCAAGCTGTTTTCTTCTTTGTCTTCTCTGTGATTAAAAAAAGAGAAGTTGCTTTGCAAGATAAATTAGTGTTAGGTATGGCCACTATGGTTGAAGGAAGAGATAATTCTACAGGTGGTCATATTAAAAGAACGAGCGATGTAGTGCGTTTCTTGGTTGAAGAAATGATTAAAGATCCATCCGTTGATTTGAATTCAACTTTCTATCAAAGTCTTATTAAAGCTGCTCCTATGCATGACTTAGGCAAGATTACTATTGATGATGTCATTTTAAGAAAACCAGGAAAGTTTACACCCGAAGAATACCAAGTGATGAAGACTCACTCCGCGGCAGGAGCAGTCATTTTAGCGCAAATCCTTAAAGATGTGACTGATAAGAACTTTGAAGCGGTAGCAATTAATGTCGCTAATTTCCATCATGAAAGATGGGATGGCAAGGGCTACCCACAAGGACTAAAAGGTGAAGAAATACCTTTAGAAGCACGTATTATGGCGGTCGCGGATGTTTACGACGCACTCGTTAGTAAGCGTATTTATAAAGACGAATTCTCATTTGATGACGCCTATAAAATAATCATTGAAAACATGGGCAAACAATTTGACCCAGGACTAGAAAAATATTTTGCTAGAGCAAGAGATAGAATAGAAAACTATTATATTGGATTAAAGAAAATAGACGCTTAGCTTAATAATACATCTTGCCGTCTCGTTAATCTTTTTGGGGCGGCTTTTCCTTGTCTCGAACCGCCGACCTCCTCGTTGCGAAATAATGAAATCGATTAAGGAGATAAATATGGACAAAGAACAAGTGAGAATCGCAGAAGGCTATGAAGATTGCCCAATTAGCAATGTTCATGCAGATGCTCAAGTTGGTAATGCAGGGACCCATTATCAAATCTATTTCTATTGTCCTTCCGAAGACTGGGAAAGAGTTTATTGGGCGTCGGTAAAGACTTTCGATGGATATGGGCAACGCCCCACTTATGAAGAGGGCGGCATATTCTTTGATCGCGATGATTTATGCCCGCTCCTTCAACCATATGACAAAGAACATATAGAGGCTGGTAGGAACTATTGTTATACCATGACTCCTGGTAACGATAATTAAGGCCTTCAGTCGCAACGCCAAAACCGTCCACGTTTATGGCTTTTGTGCCTTTTAGAGGACGGAAGAATCTGGACAACGGAGAACAATTGCGTTTGGACAATCACATTTGTCGCTGCACAAACCCAACCATCCAGCCTTGCACAAAACCATCCATCCTGACGACCTGCTTCCGTACCTTTCCGAGCCCTACCTCAAGCTCTCGAACAACCTGGCCGAGAGGTGCGTCAAGCCCTTCGTCGTCGCCAGGAAGGTTTTCCAGACCTCGGGCAGCGAGGCCGGCGCCAGGCACACGGTCGCCCTGTTCTCGATAATCCGCACGGCGATCATCAACGGGCTGGACCCATACCGTTACCTCGAGTACGCCCTAGAGAACGTCGGGAAGAAGCCGATCGGGGGCATCCTTCCGTATTCGAAGGATCTTGAAATCCGCTAATTTCCACCAAAACGGGATTCGACCACCAGGCCCGGCGCGACATAATACGGATGGGCGAACTTGTGCAAAACTGGATGATTCGATTCAGCCGGCCACATTTTGTGTCGTCGTCCAAATCCACTTATCCGAAATTGGACAAACGGCGGCATCCAGATAGATAGGTCCCTTTGGGGGCTTTTTCTTGTCGTATCTAAGAGGGTTCGCCATTGCCCTTTTATCTCGGTATATGGGAATGGAGGAATCCCCCTTTTTGAATGGGGTTGGACAATGGCATATGGCGCAGAAAACGATTTCGATTATCGATGACGATTATAAGGAATGGCTTGTTTCGGTTAAGGCTGATTCCAGGCGTTCCCAGATTAAGGCCGCGACCAAAGTAAACATGGAATTGGTAGCCTTCAATTGGAGATTAGGACGGAGCATCCATTTGCTGCGTGCGGAAGCCAGATGGGGTAGCGCCTTTTACGACACCCTTTCGCGAGACCTGAAGAGTCTGTTGCCTGAGTCCAAGGGCTTTTCTCCTATAAACCTGCGGTACAGGAAAGGTTCTATTGCTTGTTTCCGTATGAAAATGTCCCCCAAGTTGAGGGACAAATTAGGGTCGCTCAAATTGTTCCCCAAGTTGGGGAAGAATTTCCATCGGATTCCGCGCGCCGAAAACGGCACGAAAGAATCCCCCCTCCGCCCAATTTTTCCCCTATTGGGGAAGAAACACGTCCTTTATCGGAGAACAGATATTTTTGGTCCCTTGGAATCACATAAAATGCATCATAGACAAATGCGATGGGAACCCCGAAAAAGCGCTGTTTTATATTGTCGAGACTATCAAAAATAACTGGTCTAGGGCCATGCTTCTAAACTTTTTAGGAACAGATCTTTTTGAGCGGAAAGGAAAGGCAATCACCAACTTTCCATCCGTTTTGCCCGAATACAAAGGGGACCTTGCCGCCCAAATAACCAAGGACCCATATAACTTCGATTTCCTATCCATACGCGAAGAATATGATGAGAGGGAATTAAAGGACGCCCTAATCGCCAACATTGAGCGCTTCCTATTGGAACTTGGAACTGGGTTTGCCTATGTGGGGAGAGAATACCGACTCATGCTCGGTGACGAGGAAGAGTTTTGTGACATGCTTTTCTATAACGCGTCCGTTCATGCCTATGTTGTCGTGGAGGTGAAGATTGATTAATTGAAACCAGCGGACATTGGACAGCTAGGGACATATGTCGTTGCGGTGGACCATACGTTACGGGGCGAATCCGACAACAAAACCATCGGTTTGCTCATTTGCAAAGACAAATCGGAAATCGTGGCAAGGTATGCCTTGGCCTCGTCCAAGGAACCTTTGGGGATTTCCTCCTATGAACTTTCCTCACTTGTTCCCGAAAATTTCAAAAGCAGCCTTCCAACCAAAGAGGAGATAGAAAGCAAGGCCGGTGAAGGCTTGACATCGCCTTTGTGGCACGACTCTTTTTCAACCATGATGAAGAAAAGAAGGAAGGAGGTCGGAATGACTCAGAGGAGACTTGCGAAAATGTGCAAGATGTCACAGCCTGCAATCGCCAATATCGAATCCGGCGCCTCTTCTCCAAACTGGGATACTATCGTAAAGATTCCCGAGGCGCTGGGGCCCGCGATCAAGTTTCACAATCGCTAGGAAACTTCTTTTCGTTGGATTTTTCATCTTTTTTCGCCACTTCCGTTTTTCGGCCGTATATAGGGGTGTGAGGAACCTCGTTTACCAAGCGCAGGAACACGGCTGTGGATTCGCCTGCATCAAGATGGCGTTGATCGTCGCGTCCAAGTCGAAACGCTTTGCCCTTTTGGCGGAGCCACTTGTCGATAGGGCGCCTGACCTTGCCACATTGATCGCCTATGCGGACTCCGCAGGTCTGGCCTTGTGCGGATACGAGGCACCGAAGAAGGAGGAAATAGCTTCCTTCTCCGGCGCTCCACTATTGCTCTTGCTCCGCCAAGGCCATGGGCTACACATGGTCTTGTGTGCCTCCCGACAGGGGGAGCGGTTCGTGTTACTGGATCCGGTCGTGGGCAAGCGAACGGTACGTCTGGATGAACTGCTCCCTTTGTGGACGGGACGCTTCTTGGCGGTGGAGGGCTATGATGGGGCAAAAGGGGAGTCCGCAACGTTCTGGTGCAGGCCAAAGCGCGGCGGAGGCGTTCTTCTCCCCGACGTCCTTGCCATCCTCACCGTCGCTTCGGCGACGTTTGGCGTGCTTTCCCTCGACGCTCCCCTCCCTTTTGCCGTCGGGATGGGAAGCATGCTATTGAGCCTTGTCCTATCGCTGGCCGGCAAAGGGTTCATGCTGGCGGCGATGGGGCGGTTCGACGACGTTTATATGGATGGGGTGGACGAGGAGGACCTCACGCGCAGAAGGGAATCCTTCGTCCATTACCATGCCTATAAAAGGGCCGTCTTCCTATCTGGGAGCGACGTTCTTGGTCGCGCGCTCTCCCTGGGGGCGGCCCTTATCTTCCTTTGTTTCCGGGACATTTACCTTGCGGGATGCTGCGGGTGCGCGGTGCTTTTATGCCTGGCCGGCAGGCTTTGCTTCCACAACGCGTTAAGGCGTTTTTCCTTAGAGGCGATAGCGAAGGAGTCCACTTACCTTTCCGCCCAAGAACGCCCCGAGGAGCGGAGGAAACTTAGGGCTGATCTTCGCAAGGCGGGGGAGCGTTATGGGATGGCGTTATGGGGGTGGAACGCGGCTTTGGTGTCGTTTTGCCTGACTCTCGCCATCGTCTTTTGCCTGTTCCAGGGGAAAATGGGCGGGCAGATGTTTTTGTTTTATCTACTCGGCACGCTCGTGCTTACCTTCGAAGCGGATAAATTGCTCCAAAGCCCCGATGCCTTAAACGAAAGAAAGCGCGAGGAACCGTACTTTCTTCTGCATGTCGCGTCCAAAGTGGGGAGCCATAAGGTATAATTACCAAGAGGATCCCATGGAAGAGGTTTACGCATTGGCAGTGATTCTATCGGGCGGGAAGGAGAATCTCCCGCGAAAGGTATTCCATCTTTTCGCGCCGAAGCTAAGGGGTTTGGCCCAAATGGTGACGGACGCATTCTCCGCTTTTCCGCAAGAACAATTGCCACCCGCCTTATTGGCCTTGATGGAGAAATCGAACCAGCGCCAAGTCATCTTGCTCAAGGATTTTTTCGCGTGCGATGAGACCAAGGTGGGGGACCGCCTACTGGAGATGCGCTTGGTATTGCTGTCTGAATACGACGAAATGCTTGAGTATGTGCTTGGGGAAGCCAGCGACCTAGGGGCCTACGTGGAAATAGAAGCGATGCGGGCGGGTACCGCCAAAGAGCTGATGGCCCTTTTGCACGAGCAAGACCGTCTCTTCAATTCGGGCGGGTCTTCGTCTTAGGCTCGTTTGCCCCTTGCGTGGGCGTGTGGTATATTTTCGCTGCCACGAATATGGAACTTTGCTTCGACAATTCCCTTGATCCCCGTTACGACGGGTTAGAACGAACCTATGCCTCCTTAATGGAGGTCGCTTTCCGTCATTTGGGCGTGAAGGAGAATTACGAAGTGGACGTTTCCTTGGTGAACGAAAAGCAAATCCGGGAAATCAACCGCGACTATCGGAACATCGACCGCGTCACCGACGTCATCAGCTTCGCCTTCAACGACGACGATTCCGACCTTGGCCGCATCCAAGGGGACGTTCCCCGGATCCTAGGGGAAGTGTTCATCTGCGTCCCTAGGGCGTTAGAACAGGCCAAGGAGATCGGCAATACCGATGAACGCGAGTTGCAGTTCCTGTTCGTCCACGGACTGCTTCATTTGCTTGGATACGACCACATGAAAAAGGAAGACGAGGACGTGATGTTCCCGCTTCAGGAAGAGATATTGCGCATCCATAAGGAGGAGAACCCATGATTGGACGTGAGGAATTGATTGAGGTGGCCATCTCCGCGAGGGAGAGGTCCTATAGCCCATACTCCCGCTTTGCGGTGGGGGCCGCGGTACTTTGCCGCGATGGCAGCGTCTACATCGGCGCCAACATCGAGAACTCCTCGTTCCCGCTTTGCATGTGCGCGGAGCGCAACGCGCTTTACAACGCGATGATGGACGGCAAAGGCCGTGACGATTTCTTGGCTTTGGCCATCGTCGCCGACACCGAGGGACCCTGCTCCCCCTGTGGGGCATGCCGTCAGGTGATCCATGAATTATTCCCGCATGAGGCCCCAATCTATTTGGCCAACCTTAGTGGGGCAAGGATGACCACCAACGCCACCGAATTGCTTCCCTTTGCCTTCGACGGACACGACCTATGAGATCCGGATTCGTCGCCATCATGGGCCGACCCAACGTCGGCAAATCCACCTTATTGAACGCCTTGCTTAGCAAGAAGGTGTCCATTGTCTCCCCGAAAGCCCAGACCACCCGGGACGCGATTTCGGGCATCTACGAAGAAAAGGACCTCCAAATCGTCTTCGTGGACACCCCGGGCATCCACCAAGGGGAACGGAAACTGGACTCCCATATGCGCCGCAGCGCCTTTTCCTCTTCCCGCGACGTCGACGCGATCGTCTATATCCTCGACGCTTCCGAAAAGGACATGGACCCCGATTTCCGTATCATTGACTCCATTTCCTCCGACGCCCCGCGCATCTTCGTGCTTAACAAGATCGATTTAATCCGTCCCGAGATCGGGGAAGATAAGATCCAAACGCTTTGCGAGCATTACCCCAACGCGTTGGTTTTGGAAGCCAGTTTCAAGGAAAACTTCGGCCTGAAGGAAATCAAGGAGGCGGTCATCCCCCTTTTGAGTGGGGACATGCCGTTTTATCCCACCGACATGATCACCGACAAAGACCAGTCCTACCAAGCCAAGGAAGTCATCCGCGAGAAGATGCTGCATTTCCTGCGCGACGAAATCCCGCATAGCTCCGCGGTGGTGGTGGACTCCCTCAAAGAAAAGGAGGACGGAATCCACCTTTTCGCGACGATCATCCTCGACAAGGAGAACCACAAGGGCATCGTCATTGGCAAAGGCGGGCAGATGATCGAGAAGATCAAAGTGGCCGCGAAAACCGAACTTCAGCGCATGTGGAAGACCCATATCGCCACCTTAAAGCTGACCGTCAAGGTCGAGCCAGGGTGGAGGGATTCGCCCAAGGCGCTCCAATACATCGGCTATGGCGACCGCTAAGATCGAGGAACGCGAGGCCATCGTCCTTTCCCGCATCCCCCAGAAGGAGCGCGACGCGATGGTGCGTTGCCTCGGGAAGGACGGTTTCTTCTCCTTTTACGCCCATGGCGCTTTCAAGATGGGGTCGCCAACGGCTTCCAGCGGCCAGGAATTGGCCCGTAGCGCCTTTCTTCTGACCGTCTCGGGTTCGGGTGCCCTCACCCTCAAAGAAGGGCGCATACGGCATCTTTACGCCCCCGCAGGGGGATTGGAGGGGATGCTGGTGGCCCAGTTGCTGCTGGAATACTGCCTCAAAGCCGTGAACCCAGAGGATGGCCCTGCCTTATACCCGTTACTGGAAGCTTCGCTAGAGGCGTTGGAGCAAAACGCGGACCCTTATAGCGTCGCCATCATGTTCTTGTCGCGCGCCGCGAAGATCGGCGGATACGGATTAGAGGTGGAGCGGTGCGTCGTTTGCGGGGAACGCAGACCCATCGGATCGCTTTCCTTGGTGCAAGGCGGCTTCGTCTGCACCGAATGCATGGGGCCGGTGGAGGCGTTGCCCACGCCAAAAGGGGAACTCCGCATCCTATACCATTCCTTCCTTTGCCCTTTGGAGGACCTGCGCCGAGTAACCTACCCCAAAGAGGACGTTCCCGGGGTGCTCCGCGCATTGTTGACGCACGTGGAAGAGCAAAGCGGGGTCCGATTAAAGGCTTTGTCGCCGATATTTCGCGCTTAGTTTTCGTGGATAGGGTTTACCCTATATAATTTGATATGTTCACTTATTGAGGGTTGACAGGTTTCCTATATAAGGGGATACTTTTCGCACTTTGTGCGTAATGCGCAAACCCATTCATCCGAGGTCATTCCCATGGCAAACAAATTCGATTTCGAAACGATCACCCAACATCTCCAAAACACCGGCTACGTGTTCCAAGGATCCGCGATCTACGGCGGGCTTTCCAATACGTGGGACTATGGCCCTCTAGGCGCCGAGTTGAAGCGTAATGTCAAGGACCTGTGGTGGAGGAAGTTCGTGCAGGAATCGCCCACCAACGTCGGCATCGATTCCGCCATCTTGATGAACTCCCGCGTTTGGGAGGCCACCGGCCACGTTTCCACCTTCAACGACCCGATGGTGGACTGCAAGTCGTGCAAAGCACGCCACCGCGCGGATAACCTGATCCATGGGCAATTCCCCGACGTGGATGTCGATGGCATGGATTACGCCGCGATGGATGCCTTCATCGCGGAGAATCACGTGGTGTGCCCCGTCTGTGGCAAATCCGACTTCACGCCGATCCGCAAATTCAACATGATGTTCAAGACCCATTTGGGCGTCTTTGAGGACGACACGCCGACTTCCACGGTCTACCTTCGCCCGGAAACGGCCCAAGGCGTCTTCGTGAACTTCCGTAACGTCCAGCGCGTCACCCGCAGGAAACTTCCCTTCGGCATCTGCAACGCCGGCAAGAGCTTCCGTAACGAGATCACCCCGGGGAACTTCACGTTCCGTACCCGCGAGTTCGAACAGTTGGAGATGGAGTTCTTCTGCAAGCCCGGAACCGACTTGGAGTGGTTCTCCTATTGGAAGGACTATTGCCTCAAGTTCGTCGAATCCCTCGGCATCAAGGAGAGTAACCTCCGTTACCGCGACCACGAACCCGCGGAACTTGCCTTCTATTCCAAGGCCACGACCGACGTGGAATACGATTTCCCAACCATTGGTTGGGGAGAGATCCTCGGCATCGCGGATCGCACGGACTATGATCTCAACCGCCATCAGGAATATTCCAAGGGCGACCTGACCTATTTCGATCCGGACACCAACGAGCGTTATGTGCCGTATTGCATCGAGCCGTCCATGGGTTTGGACCGTTTGATGCTCATGGCCTTGGTGGATGCATATGACGTCGAAGACCTCGAAGGAGGGGACCAGCGCACCGTGCTTCGTCTTTCGCCCGCGCTCGCGCCCTATAAAGCGGCCGTCTTGCCCTTGTCGAAGAAGCTTTCCGAGAAAGCCTTGGAGGTCCTGGCCTCACTCAATAAGCGCCTTTGCGTCACCTATGACGAGACGGGATCCATCGGCAAACGTTACCGCCGCCAGGACGAAATCGGCACGCCTTTCTGCGTGACCATCGACTTCCAGACCGTGGAAGATGGCACCGTCACGATCCGCGAACGCGATTCCATGAGCCAAATCCGCCTGCCCATCGACGAAGTTCTCGCCTATTTGGAAAAGGCGTGTGACAAGTAATACTCTGGTAAAAGACTAGTATTGAATTAGTAGATTATACTTAGTATAGGAAAGGAGGACTATGTATAGCCAAGATTTGATTGACGCGGTATTGCAACACGCCGACATCGTCAAAGTCGTGTCCTCCTTCATCCCCGTGATCAAGGCGGGAAGAGCCTACAAGGCCGTCTGCCCGTTTCACGACGACACGAATCCGTCGCTTACCATCACGCCCGAGAAACGCATTTTTAAATGCTTCGCCTGTGGCGCAGGCGGCAACGCGATCAAGTTCGTCGAGAAGTTTGAGAAGATCTCTTTCCCCGAAGCGGTGCGCAAGACCGCCGAACTATGCAACTTTTCCGACCCACGACTTGTCGCGGATGTCCCGAAGATCCAAATCGATCCCGAACGGAAAAAGCTCTACGACTGCATCAACGACCTTCAGGACTTTTACCGGTACTCCATCGATATCCCCGAAGGCGCGGAGGCGAGGCAATACCTCGATGGCCGTGAGTTGACCTCTGAAATCCGCGTCAAATACGGCATCGGCTATGCGCCGTTAGACGGCCAAATGACCGTGAGGTACCTCCAAGCCAAGGGACACTCCCTCAAAGCGATCGAGGACATCGGCATCGCGCTGATGCGCGGGACCGCGACCAGCGATTCCAACGCGGGGCGGGTGATGTTCCCCCTCCGCGACCCCAATGGGCAAGTGGTGGGATTCTCCGCTCGTCGCATCCGGGATGACGGGACCGCCAAATACATCAACTCCCCTGAGAACTCACTGTTCGTCAAACGCAACGTCCTGTATAACTACCACAACGTGGTAGGTTCGGCTCATCGAGACGGCTATTGCTACGTGCTCGAAGGGTTCATGGACGTCATTGCCTTAGATAAGGCAGGGGTGCCAAACGCCGTCGCGCTTATGGGCACGGCCCTTACCGAGCGCCACATCGCCTTGCTGAAGCGCTTGAATTGCGAGATAAGGCTATGCCTTGATGGCGATGAGGCGGGACAGAAGGCGATGCTAAAGGCTTGCGATGAGCTTAACGCCGCCCGGCTTCCCTTCCGCATCGTGGATTACGGGGATGATCTGCGCGACCCCGACGAAATCCTCCGGGAAGACGGAAAAGAGGCGCTGCTAGAGAAACTGCGTCGCCTCGTCGATCCCGTGGACTTCCAGCTGGCCTATTACACCAAGGGGAAGAAAATCGAGGATGCCGCCGAGCGAAAACGGATCCTGGGCATATTCATCCCCACGCTGAAAACCAAAGGCGCGGGCATCGAGTTCGAGGACATGCTCGTCAAGCTATCCCAAGCCACCGGCTACCAGCCCGAGGCCATTCGGGAATTCGCCCGTCAGGCACCCTCGCAGCCCGCTCCGGATGAGCAGGGGTTCTCAGGGAACATCGTCGTCGCGCCTACTTCAAGGGTAGGACTAAGGCCATTGCTCTCACGCCTGGAATACGCCGAGCGTGCCATCGTGCATTACATGCTCAAAAAGCGCGAGGCCATCGACTATTTCGAGGAGAACATCACCGCCTTGCCATCGGGTTCGATCCTCACGACCATCTCAGACTTCGTGACGGAGTACGCGATGCAACACGAGGGAGACGTCGACTTGAGTGGGTTGCTCGCGTTCATCGACGCCAGCGAATTCCCCAATCGCGACGAGATCGGAAACGAGGTGGCAAGCATCGACTTGGACGCGACCTTGCCCGCCTATTCATTGGAAGCCATCGGAGACTGCGCGCAAATCCTCTCCGACGAAACCATCTCCATCCATGACAAGATGGTGGCCAAGCACGCCATCGAAGAGGGATCCGTCGAAGACGGGGCCCAGGCGAACAAGGAACTCGCCGCCAAAATACGCCAACGTTGGGCCAGCAAGGCCAAAAAGAAAGGATAAACGCCATGACCAAGACCAAGAAAAACAATCCCGTCGAGGATTTGGAGATGATGGACATCCCCAATCTCGATGAAGAGGAGATCGTCTCGCTCGAGACCATCAAGAAACGCTTCCTCCAAAAAGGGAAGGAGCAGGGCTACATCAACACCGCCGACGTCATGGAGGCAACCTCCCACCTCGATTTGAGCGAGGAGGATTTCGAAGGCATCATCGACTATTTCCGCCGCAATGGCATCGAAATCGAGGATGACACCGTCGAGGAATCCGACGAAGAGCTCGCCATGGAGATGGACGTCCCCGTCAACATGGACGAGGCCGAAGCCGAACGTCAGTTGGAGGAAGACGAAATCGACGCCGAGGAAGAGGAAGACCTTACCGATGAAGAGAAAGAGGTGGCCTCCATCACCGATTTTGCCCACATCGGCATCGGGGAAGTCAAGGTCAACGACTCCGTGAAGATGTACCTCAAGGAAATCGGCAAAGTTAACCTTCTCACCGCCCAAGAGGAGACCGATTTGGCCAAACGAATCGTCGCCGGCAGCAAGCCCGACGCCACCGAGGACGAGATCTTGGATGGCAAGGAGGCCAAAGACCAACTCATCAACGCCAACCTTAGGTTGGTCATCTCCATCGCCAAGCACTATGTGGGGCGTGGCATGCACTTCCTCGACCTCATCCAAGAAGGCAACATGGGTCTTATCAAGGCCGTCGAAAAGTTCGACTACACCAAAGGCTTTAAGTTCTCCACCTACGCGACCTGGTGGATCCGTCAAGCCATCACCCGCGCCATCGCCGACCAAGCCCGCACCGTACGCATCCCCGTGCACATGGTCGAGACCATCAACAAGATGACCCGTGTCCAGCGTCAGTTGGTACAAGAACTTGGCCGCGAGCCTACCGCCGAGGAAATCTCGGAGAAGATGGAAGGGGCCCTTTCGCCTGAGCGCATCCGCGAGATCCAGCGCATCGCCTTGGAACCCGTCTCGCTGGAGACCCCGATTGGCGAGGAAGACGATTCGCGTCTAGGCGACTTCATCGCCGACTCCGACGCGCAGTCCCCGGAGGAATACACGACCAAGTCGCTTCTTAAGGAAGAGCTCTACGAGATCATGAAGGACCTCACCGACCGCGAGGAGCGCGTCCTGCGCCTCCGTTACGGCCTAGACGACAACCGTCCGCGGACCTTGGAAGAGGTGGGCCGTGAATTCGGGGTCACCCGTGAGCGTATCCGCCAAATCGAGGCCAAGGCCATCCGCAAACTCCGCCATCCGACCCGCGCGAAGAAGCTGGGCGACTACCGCGATGGTGTCTTGCCGGGAGAAGGCAGGGGAGGAGGCCGCCGCTAAATGCCGAAGCGGCTATCCAAAAGGCTTTCCGCCATCGCCGACCTCGTCCCGCAAGGGGCGTATGTGGCCGACGTGGGCAGCGACCATGCCTGGTTGCCCATTTTCCTCGTCGAGTCGGGGAAGATCGACTGGGCCATGGCCATCGACAACAAAATCGGGCCATACCTTCGCATGAAGGAAAACGTCGCCTCATCCGCGGCGAAGAACCATATCGTCTGCTCTTGCTCCGACGGCATCAGCGCCCTTTCCGACGGGGTGGATACCCTGATCGTCGCGGGAATGGGCGGACGTTTGGCCTGCGAGATATTGGAAGCCCACCCGGAGAAACTTGGCAACGTGCGCACCATCATCGTCGACCCGCACCGGGATCTGATGGCGGTCCGCAAACGCGTCACCGAACTTGGATTCCATATCGAGGAAGAAACCATGGTGAAGGAAGACCGCATCTATTACACGGTCATCCGCTTCGTCCGTGGCTTCCCCGAGGTTCCCTATAGCCCCAATGAATTGGCCTTTGGGCCGGTTTTGATGCGCCAGGGGGATCCCATCTACGTCGAGTGGCTAAGCACCCAAAAAGGAAAGATCGGGCATCTATTGGACAAGCCCGACATCAACAAGGAAAAGCGCGACACGTTGTTAAAGATGTACCGTAGCATTTCCCACGAACTGCAAACGAAGGTCAAACCGACCGGAGATAACTAAGAACCGCGTCAAACGTCGCGTCGGAAGTGGAGGCGCCGCTGCATAAGGCGACCCTCCTTTTTCCTTTGAGGTTCAGCTCTTTTACGTCCTCTAAGCCAAGGCAAAGGTAGGTTTCCTTGTCCATGGATAGGCCAAGTTCGTAAAGCTTGACCGAGTTGTTGCTTCGCTTGCTGCCTAAGACGATCAGGGCATCGACGTCACTTGGCAAAAAGGCAACCGCTTTTTGGCGCAGCGAGGTGCTGTGGCAGCGTTCCTTGGATATCGTCGCGTCGGGGAAGAAGACGCGGATGTCGTCCATGGCTTCCTCGATCTCATCGCCCGAAAGCGTGGTTTGGGTGATGATGGTGGGGGTTTCCTTTTTGCCTTTGAGGCGTAACAAATCTCCCGTATGGGATTTCACGTCATAGAACCCGGAGTCGGGGTTATTGGCCAAGAAGGCTTCGGACTCGAGGTGGCCCGCCACGCCGATATAAAGAAGCGAGCCTTTCGTTTCTTTCCCGGCTTCCAGATTTTCTTTCACGTAACGGCAGGTCGCGTCGACGCAGATGAGCCCTTTGGCCTTAGCTAGGTCGTCATAAGCGCTCGGGTGGCCATGGGCCGAAAACACGACGACGTCGCCTTCCTGCATGTCCAAAAGATAGGAAAGAAGGTCCTTTTTCCGTTCGTCTAAAGGGATAAGGCCCGCCTTCTCTAGTTCCGCGACGGCTTCCTCGTTATGCACCAAAAGGCCAAGGAGGTAGACGTTGGAAGAGGGGTGGTCTTTTTTCGCCTGAAGCGCCAAATCGATCGCGGCGCGTACCCCAAGGCAATAGCCATGGGGATGCAACTGAAGAACGTCCATGCGTTAAATGTGCCCTATTTGTTGCCAAAAGGGAAGAACCTTCCCTGAAAGGTAACGATAAACGCATGGATTCTGACAAGATAATAAAGAAACAGCGAGTGTTCCTGACCTCCTTGCCATGGATTGGTGCTTTTCGTTCCCCGTCGTTTTCTTATCGAAGAGCGCGGTTATCGCCTTCCTGTACAAAACGTCTTTTAATGCCAACTATATTTTTACTGGTAAATCGATTCATCTAATCCCGTCTGATTCACGGCAAGGGGAAACACGGAACCCTGGGTTTCTAAGAAAACGACTAATACATAAACGACTAATACAAAAAACCTTGAAAAAACAGTTTTGTATTGCAATATAAAGAAGGTTTTATTCAATTTAAACTCGGAGGAAACGACGATGAGATCTAAGAATTCTTTTGCTAAAAAAACAACAACTAGAAAGTCTTCTTTAGTTATTTTTTGTACTTTCATGTTCTCCCTCTTACTAAGTTTTGCCTTTGCTTTTTGTCACGCCCAAAGAAATTTAATTTCTGTTCGTGAGAGTTTTAGCAAGGCCGTTAATACTCACGACGACTGTGATCCGGTGCAATTGCGCGTGGATGGCGATCTCTCTTCTACCCAATTTGGCACATTTGATAATAGCCACCAAGTTTTCTCATATTCCTTAACATATACTTCTCAAACAAATACCGCTTATTCCATTCTGACGACATCAAGCTATGGGGTAAGCCTCAAGGTCTATTATTTGGATGGCGATATGACGCATTGTTTTATTTCCGCAAACAACGTTATCTCCTTTCTCCCTGTGTCGAGTGTCAGAACCGCTTATATTCAAGTCGAGCCTTTGGTCTCTCGGAGAACCTATAATTTTACTATCTATGCCTCCGAAATTCCGGACCTCACTTCTTCCTATGACTACGTCGTTTATACGCCCGCTACTAAAAAGTTAGAGCCAAAGTCGTATACCCTTACAGGAACTAATGTTACCGTGAATCCAAGCTCCACAATTTCTTATTCCAATAGTGATTTCGGCTCGGTTACCCCCGATGGGGTTAAGCCAGTCGTCTCTACTGGACACCCATTTAATAGCGTTTCTGAGGTTGAAGCCTCAGGTTGTCATAGCAGCGCACATTGGGTCGGTTATGGCAGTGCCTTTCGTATCAAGCCGAATCTTTTTGGGACTGCTGCCCACTGCGTTTTTAGCAGAGGGGCATGGTCTATGCCTTACCAAATTACGCTCTACGTTAATCAACACGGATCCTCGTACGAGAGTTCTCTCGGGGTTTCTAAATACATAATTCCCCTCGATTATTTTGTTCCTAGCAATTCAGAGAGCCACGATTATGCTTTTTTAGTCACCGCCGATGATGTCGGCACCGATTATTTGGGGTTCGACTCCACGGAGACAATATCTGTCTCTGACGATTTGTGGACGGCTGGATACCCTAGGTTTGATACTAGCGGTGACATGCTTTGGAGCATGGGCGAAACAACGTCTGTTGACACTCAAAGTGGCTTAATATATGCGGATTATCCTTACACTGGCGGAGGATCGGGCTCCGCAGTGTTCAAAAGTGGAAAACTCATCGGAATTCACGTCGGTGGCACGGTAGTAAACGACATAAGAACCGGGAGTATAATCCAGTCTCTTACTGCCGGTTTCCAAAACCTATATTTGAGTACAATTGATCAGTACTTATGAAAAGCGCAAAGGAGGAAGAACCAATGGTTATTAGAAGAAGCATACTCATCGGAGCAATGTTGTGTTGCACCGCCTGTGGGGTTGATCAACCCGGCTCTCACGTTCTATCCAACGATAGCGAACAGACCGGACGTTTTGAAATGCCTACCGTCGGAGAGTTTGAGAACAACCAAATCGATTCTTTCCATCTCGCACCCACCATTAAGCTTGAGGACGGCACGAGGATTCCTTTGGATGAATCGGTGAGGCTGACCAATCGAGCGGGAAACCTTCTATCTTGGGCGGACGTTGGCATCGGGCTAACGGCTTCTGTTTCTAGGAATGATGGAGAAATAACGGCGGTAGTGGATGGCAATTTCGAGGACGCGGTTTATTTGTGGTACGGAACGATGCTCTATGTGGAGGACTATGCGTTTTTCCACGCGAACACAAGACCGTCGATGACTTTCTTATACTCCCATCCTTTCCAAACGCGCGTGGAGCGCGTGGCCATGAAACTTCGTGGAACCACTGGTACGATGAGCGACGTCATATACCAGCCCGATGGAATCGACGTGTTTTTCAGCCCGCGTCCGAGCAACTTTGCCGGATTCGCGGTTCTTGATTGATTCAGGCAATATAAAAGCACGGGCCAACAGATGAAGCCTTTAGCGTAGCTTCAACCCTTCGCGAATTCCTGATCCGCGCCATTTAGAACAAAATGGCCTGTAGACAAAGTCACAGGTTTATCGTGTTATAATGCCGCCATGGCAAGCTTTGCTTCGTTTCATTTGTCCAAGCCGCTGGTCTCGGCGTTAAAAAGCCTTGGCTACGTTACCCCTTCCCCTGTGCAGAGTCGGGTGATCCCCAAGGCGCTAAGCGGGGCCTCTTTGGTGTGCCAATCCGAGACGGGGTCAGGCAAAACCCATGCCTACCTCATCCCTATTTTGGAACGGATCGACGTGAACCTTCCGCGCCTTCAGGCCATCGTGCTTTGCCCTTCCAGGGAACTGGCCCGGCAAGTGTATGACTTTGCTTTTGCGTTTACGCGTTATCTTCCCCGTTTGAAGGTGCGCCTTTTGACCTCGGAAGTGGAGAAGTCCCAAAACGTGGAGGGCCTAAGCCAAGCGCCGCATCTCATCGTGGCTACGCCAGGGCGCGCCAAGGACGTGCTTTTAGCCGAAGATAGGCCTTTGGAACTCCATGGTGTGCGCACCCTCGTGCTGGACGAGGCCGACATGTTGGTGGAGCTTGGCTACTTTGAGGACATCGACGCCTTATACGCCACCTTGCCCGAATCGGTGCAGACAATGGTGTTCTCCGCCACGCTGAACCAAGGATTGAAGCAGCATCTGGAACGCTACGTGGATTCGCGCTTCCTTTACGAAGGCGAGGACTTTAAGACCGCTTCCACCGTGGCCCACCATTTCTTGGACGTCAAACACGTCGGCAAACAAGAGGCGTTGCTTCGTTTTCTGAAGGCCAGAAGCCCTTATTTGGCTTTGGTGTTCTCCTCCAAAAAGGAAGACGTGGCACGCACCTATTCCTTTTTAAAGGAAAACGGCGTCGACGCGGTGCATTTCTCGGGGAATTTGGATACCAGGGAGCGGCGTAAGGCCATCCGCATGATCAAGTCCAACCGTTTCCCCGTGGTGTGCTGCAGCGACCTTTTGGCCCGAGGCATCGACATCGAGGACGTCAGCGACGTCATCTCCTTGGACCTTCCTTCCGACCTTAGCTATTACTATCATCGCGCCGGCAGGGCGGGTCGATTTGGCAAAACCGGGGATTCGTGGGTGTTCTATAACGCCGATGAGACCAGCAGGGCCAAATCCCTTCTTTCCCAAGGTACGCCGTTTGACCATTACGCGCTAAAAGGATCCGAACTTGTGATGGTGGCCTCTAGCCCCTTAAACAAAACGCGCCCCGACTTCAAACCCAAGATCAGCGAGGAAGAAGCCCGGGACATCTCCATCGCCAAGGCCAGAACCAAAACCGACCAAGTAAAGCCCGGTTATAAGGCGAAACGCAAGAAAGCCGTGGAGAAGGTCAAAGGCAAATACCGCCGCAAAGCCATCAAGGAAAAGATCCGCGCCCAGCGCGACAAAGACTACGCCGCCAAGGCGAAAAAGAAGAAATGAGCCTACTTGGAAGCCACGTGGGGCTTTCTTCCCCTCTTTATTACCTTGGCGCGGTCCAAGAGGCGCTTTCCTATAAGGCGGATACCTTCATGTTCTATACCGGGGCGCCCCAAAACGCGCGGAGGAAGCCTTTGGACGAATTGCGTATTCCCGAAGGCAGGGCGTTGATCCGCCAAGCATGCCTAGACGAATCGAAAATCGTCGTCCACGCGCCCTATATCGTGAACCTCGCCAACAAGGACAAGGAAGAGACGTTCCAAGGGAGCATCGAATTCATTCAGAGTGAGCTTCTTCGCGTCTCTGGCTTTGGGTTGAAACTATTGGTGCTTCACCCTGGTTCCCATGTGGGACATGGGGTGGAGCATGGGCTGGATAGCCTCATCCTAGGCCTAAGCAAAGTGCTCGAGAATGATTCCACCGACGTTACCATCTGCCTCGAGACCATGGCGGGCAAAGGCAGCGAAGTGGGGGCGGATTTCTCCTTCTTCCATCAATTCTTCGCCCGCTTCCCATATCCGGATAGGGTGGCCGTATGTCTGGATACCTGCCACGTATCCGACGCGGGCTATGACGTAAGCGACGCCGATGCCTTGCTTGGCGAATTTGACCGCCTCATCGGATTAGAGAAACTGAAAGTGGTGCACCTGAACGATTCCAAAAACCCGCGGGGAAGCCATAAGGACCGCCATGAGAACCTGGGCTATGGGGCGATCGGGTTTGATGCCCTTCATCGCTTTGCGTCGCATCCGCTTCTAAAAGACATTCCCGTGATACTAGAGACCCCTTGGGTGAACGAAAAAGCCCCATACGGGGCGGAAATTTCGTTGTTGCGCGAGGGGAAGTTCGATCCAAGTTGGCGGCAGAAGCTATAGCTTTTCGATTTCTTTGACTAGCGCACCAAAGGCTTCTTCTTCCTTCAACGTGGCGATGACTTCGCCTTTTTTGAATAAGACCCAGCTGCCTTTGCCCCCGGCTAAGCCGACGTCTGCGTGACGGGCTTCGCCTGGCCCATTGACGATGCAACCCATCACGGCCACGGTGGCTTTGGTTTGGTGCTGCTCCAGATATTCCTGCACCTTATGGGCAAGGGGCATCAAGTCGACGGCGGTGCGGCCGCAGGTGGGGCAGGAAATGAAGGTGGGGTAATTGGGATAGAGCCCTAGGTCATGGAGCAAACGGGTGCAGGCCTTGATTTCCTCCTCCGGGGGTTCGGTGAGGGAAATGCGGATGGTGTCGCCTATGCCATCAAGAAGCAACGGGGATAAGGCGGCGGCGGAACGAAGCAAGCCCACCTCTTTGACGCCTGCTTCGGTAACCCCTAAATGCAAGGGGTAGCGGAACGTTTTCGCGGCAAGGCGATAGGCGGCCACGGTCTCCTGGACGGAAGACCCTTTGAGGGAGAGCACGATGTCTTCGAACCCGAATTCCTCCAAGATGGCGGCGTGCTTCTTCGCGGAGTTTAATAACGCTTCCCCGGAGACGATTTCCTTGCCCACGACGAAGTCTTTGTCCAAAGATCCCGAGTTCACGCCGATGCGGATCGGGAGGTTGCGCGCTTTGCAGGCGTCTACAACGGCGGCGATGTTTTCCTTCGCCCCGATGTTGCCGGGGTTGATACGCACCGCGTCCACCCCGGATTCGATGGCCTGCAGGGCCAATCGGTAGTCGAAGTGAATGTCCGCGATAAGAGGCACGGCAACGCGCTTTTTGATTTCCTTAAACGCCTTAGCGTCATCCATGTCCAAGACGGAGCAACGCATGGCTTGCGCGCCCAAGGCGGCGCAGCGGTTGATTTGGGCGGAGACTTCCTCCACGCGGGAGGTCTTGATGGAGCACATGCTTTGGATGATGGGCGTGGCTTGGCCTCCGAGTTGCAGAGAGCCCAAGAATACGGGGCGGGTATCGATACGTTTAAACATGGTTTAATATTACCGCGACAAAGCGGGTGAATTCCTCTATGGATTATTGTTTGGGGGTATGCTAAGATACCCGCGCTACAAAGAAGGAAGTGAGACGACAATGGCTGGAAAACGTGATCAAGCGATTCTGAAATGCAGCGAGTGCGGCAACGAGAACTATTTCACCACCCGCAACAAAAAGACCCATCCCGCGAAGATGGAGATCTTGAAGTATTGCCCCACCTGCAGGAAGAAAACCCTCCACAAGGAAAAGAAATAAGCGCGAAAGCGAAGATATGGAGCCCAAACGGCTCCATTTTTCTTTATGCTATGGATATGAACGTCGAGCGGTTGCGCGTGGGCCAAGGCGAAATGGCCAATACCTACTTGGTGGCTCTTCCGGAGGGAGGGTGCTTCATCGTGGACTTCGCGGTGGAGGATGGCAACAAGACGCAGGAGTATTGCCTTGCGCGCTTTGGCTTTCTTTCCGCGGTCCTTTTAACCCATGGGCATTATGACCATATCCGCGGACTGAAAGGCTTCAATCCAAAGCCCCCGACCCGAGTGGTGCTCCATCAGGAGGAGGAAGAATTCCTGACCAACCCGAGGCTTAATGCCTCCTATGACCTTTTCCGCGCCCCTTTTATCGTGGAGGATCCTCTTCCTTTCTACCTATGCGAGGACGAAGACGAAATCGTCTTGGGGCATCGGGACGAAAGCGGATTCCATGGCACCGTGGCCAAGGTGATCCATACCCCGTTCCACACCCAAGGGTCGGTCTGCTATTACTTTGAGGAAGAGGGCGTCCTTTTCAGCGGGGACACCTTGTTTCGCGGAGGCATTGGGCGTTATGACCTTCCTGGCGCCTGCCCTCGAAAAATGGAGGAGAGCCTACGCAAACTGATGGCCCTTCCGCCGGAGACAAAGGTATACCCTGGCCATGGACCGTCCTCGACCATTGGGGAAGAACTGCGTTACAACCCGTCCTTCCTTGCCTTAAAATAGCCACGAAAAAGTTTCATGAACCATTTCCTTTACAGCGAACTCGCCAACTGGGAACGCGGGGAAGCAGACGCCGACAAGGCGATCGAAAAGCTCTTCGCCGCGGGTTTTCCCATCGACCGAAAAACCTCAGTCCTTGGTTTGAAAGTCGATTCTTTCCTTAAGGAAATGAGTTCCGAGGACGCGGTGGTGCTTTTCGGGGGCGATGGGACGCTGAACCATTTCGCCAACCAACTTAGCGAAGGCCCTCTTCCTTGTCCCGTTTACCTTTGCCCGACGGAAAAAGGCTGCGACTTCCAACGCGACCTCCCGATGGATTTCTTGGACGCCGAGACGGGTTTATACCGTATCGATTCCCTTTTGGTGGGTTTGCCCGTCGTGGAGGTCGAGGGCAAAGCGTACCGCTTCCTCAATGGCGTTGGGTTAGGGATCGATGGAGAATGCTGCATCTATGCCGAAGAGAAGAAAACCCGCGGCCAAAAGGTCCATTATGGGAAGATCGGCGCGGGGCTTTTGCTAGGACCTTACATGCCCGCGACGGCCACCATAACGGTCGACGGAGGCGAACCTAAGACGTTCCATAAGGTCTACCTCGCCTCCACAATGAATGGCCGATATTGCGGGGGTGGCGTGGCCATGGCCCCGGAGCAAGACCGAAGAAGCGGCAAAATCACTTTTGTCTGCGTCTATGGCATGAATAGGATCCAGGCGTTGATCCTTTTCCCGCGTCTATTCAAAGGAACCCACGTGGTCAAACAAAACAACGTCTTCATCGCCCAAGGGGAAAGGGTCGAAGTGAACTTCGATAGGCCTTGTGGCATCCAAATCGACGGGGAAGTCCTTACCGGGGTGACTTCCTATAAAGCCTACGTACCGAAGTAGGGAAATGGTTCCCGTTAACGCCACCGCCGAACGGGTGGCTTTTCTTTATGCATACGGGCAGGCGCGCGCATTATGCACAAAGCGCTTCCTCCCTTTCGCGAGAGGGTGTATAATCGCGCCGTGCGCCGACATGGCGCCATGAAACACGAAAGGAAAAACTATGATCAACGTTACCGAACTCCGTCCCGGAAACTACTTCATTGATGAGAACAACCTCTACAGGGTGATCGACATCCTGCTCAACAAGACCGCCATGCGTAAGATGGTCGCCAAGGTCAAGGTCAAGAACCTCCGCACCGGCGCGATCACCGAACTCGCCCGCAACTCGGGCTATGGCGTGGAGGACATCCGCGTCGACAAAGCCACGATGCAATACCTTTATGACGCCGGCGAGACGCTGGTGTTCATGGATGGCAACACCTATGAGCAGGTCGAGCTCTCCAAAGCCGTCTACGCCGACATCATCCCCTTCCTCGCCCCCAACGGCGAAGTCACCATCATGTCCTATGAGGGTGAGATCCTCGACGTCATCCTCCCCGCGAAGGTCGTCTTGACCGTCGTGGAATGCGAGCCGGGCGTCCGTGGCGACACCGTTTCAAACGGTGGCAGCAAGGATGCCGTCCTCGAATCCGGACTCAATCTCCGCGTGCCTCTGTTCATCAACGTGGGCGACAAGATCAGCGTCGACGTCCAAGAGTGCAAGTACGACGGGAGGGCCTAACCGTGATCCTCATGAGCTGGGATGGCGGCTGGTTCGGCATCGTCATCGCCGCCTTGATCCTCGGATTGGTCGCCGGTTTCTTCGGCGCCCGTGCATTGATGCGCCGGGAATTGAAGAAAAACCCGCCGATCAACGAAAAGATGATCCGCGCCATGTTCCTGTCCATGGGCCGCAAGCCCTCCGAAGCCCAAATTCGGCAAGTCATGAAGAACATGGAAAATAGCAACAACCTGTAATTTGGAGAAAAAAAAGACCATGCCCAAATTTAAGATTTTCATCGACTCCACCGGCGATTTGCCCAAGGAGCTCCGCGACGAATACGACATCGACTACTGCCCCATGGTGGTCACCGTGGACGAGAAGGAAGTCGTCGCTTCCCTCGACTACGACCAAGGCTATAGCCTTAAGGCCTTCTATGACGTCATGCGCCAAGGCCGCCGCATTTTCACCTCCCAGGTCCCGGACCACGTCTTCGTGGAAAAGTTCACCGAGGCCTTGGACAAGGGCGAAGACGTCCTTTACATCGGCTGCTCCAGTGCCCTCAGCGCTTCTGTCTTGGCGGCGGAGAAGGTCGCCGTCACCCTGCGCGAGGAATTCCCGAAGCGGAAACTCGTCGTGTTTGACTCCAAGATCGCCTGCCTTGGCCAAGGCTTGATGGCCGTCTTTGCCTCCCGCCTCCGCAAGGAAGGGAAGAGCTTGGACGAAGTGGTCGCTTGGTTGGAGGAGAACATGTTCAAGTTCAACCAGTTCGCCACCGTCGAAAGTCTGTCCTACCTTAAGCGCGCCGGGCGCGTCTCCGCGACCAGCGCCTTCTTCGGCAACATCTTCGGCGTGAAGCCGATCCTTATCTCCGACCGTAAGGGCCAAAACCTCGCGGTGGAGAAGGTCAAAGGCACCAAGCCGTCCCTCCTTTACTTGGCTAAGGCCATCGTCGAGGCGGCGGAAGACACCGAAGGCAAGGATATCTTCATCGGCCACGCGGACAACCTCGCGGGCGCCGAGTTCGTGCAGTCTGAGATCGCTAAGCTCGCCCCCAAGGCGAAGACCTACATCGGTCCCATCGGGCCGATCGTCGGCGCTTCCACCGGTCCGGGCACCATCGGCGTCTTCGTCTTTGGCAAAGAAGTTACCCTTGGCGGGGAATAATCCTCGCCTTTTTACGTTAAGGAACCTGTTTTTGTTATGGATAACCTAACCGGTTCGGTATTTGCCGACATGGTCCGAAATGGCTACCGGGCCATCAAACTCCAGTACGCCAAGATCAACGATCTAAACGTTTTCCCGGTTCCCGATGGGGATACCGGAACCAATATGACCGCCACGATCAACGGAGGCGTTTCGTCGATGGAAAAAGCCCAGGAAATGAGCCTTTCCGACGTCGCTTCCAAGCTCGCCACCGGAATGCTTTTCGGCGCGCGCGGCAACTCTGGCGTCATCCTAAGCCAATTCTTCGCCGGCGTGGCGGAAGGCCTTTCGGGGTTAGAGACCGCCAACGTCGTCCAATTCGCCTCCGCGTTACGCTCGGGCGTGAACAAAGCGTACAAAGCCGTCATTCAGCCCGTGGAAGGGACCATCCTCACGGTCGCCCGAGAGGGATGCACCTATGTCCTGGACTCCATCGATTCCATTAAGACCTTGGAACAGCTTTTTGAGATGCTTCTTAAGAAGATGCGTAAGTCGCTTAAGAACACGCCGAACCTTCTTCCCGTCCTAAAGGAAGCGGGCGTCGTCGACTCTGGAGGCGCTGGTTTGATCGCCATCATGGAAGGTATGGCCGCGTGGCTTTCGGGACGTGAGATCGAGGATTCCTTCTTCGACGGGCCAACAAATAGCGCGAATGCGGATGCGCAGAGCCTATTCAACGCCGATTCCGTCTTGGAATATGGCTACTGCACCGAGTTCATCATGCAGTTGCTCAACGCCAAAAACGGCCCTCAGAACTTTGTTCTGCAGGATATGATTGACTATTACAATACCTTGGGTGATTCCATCGTCGCCATCGAGGCGGATGGGATCGTCAAAGTGCACATCCACACCAAAACGCCAGCCTTGGTCATCGAATACGCCCAACGTTATGGCGAGTTCGTCACCTTCAAGATGGAGAACATGTCCATCCAGCATCAAGAGGTGTTGCTAAAGGAAATCGACAAAGGCCAGGTGCGCGTTCCCTGCGCCATGGTAGCCACGTCGCCTTCCGACCCCATCTCTTCTTTGTTCGTGCAGATGGGCGTGGGGCAAATCGTGAAAGGTGGGCAGACCATGAACCCCTCGGCCGAGGACTTCGTGAAGGCCATCAAAGCCTGCAACGCGGATAACGTCATCGTCTTCCCCAATAACGGCAACGTCATCCTCACGGCCAAACAAGCCGCCGCCATGGTGGACGACGTTAACGTCGTCGTCATCGAGACCAAGTCCACGATCGAGTGCTATAGCGCCCTTGGCATGGTGGATTTGGAAAACCAGTCCTTGGAAGATAACCTCGACCTCATCTACAACCAGATCCAAGGCGTTGTGTCGTGCTCCGTTTCCATCGCGGTGCGCGATTCCGTCAACAACGGCCTTGAAATCCATACCGGTGATTATGTCGGTATTGGCGGTGGGGCTGTGCGCAGCGCGGGGAAAGAGCTCATTCCGACCACGATGAAATTGCTCCAAGACGTCCCCAACATCGAGGAGCGCAGCATCATCACCGTCTTCTATGGCGAGGACGCCAAGCCCGAAGACCGAGAGGCCTTGAGGGAAGCGGTAGGGGAAGCCTATCCGTTGATGGACTTCATTGAGATCGATGGCCAGCAAACCATTTATCCATTCATCCTCGCGGTGGAATAAAAAGACTCATCCGTTATACCAAACCGGCCATGCTCCGGTTTTTTTGTTGACGAAATTTTGCAGGATATAGTTCGTCCATATGCTCCAAGCTCAAAGAAAGAAAATCCTGTCGTCCATCATCATATAAAGCAGTGGAAGGGGGAGAATTCGCGACGAAAATTTCCAATTGGTATTCGAACGAACTATTTGTTCGAAAAATCAGTTTGCAAAAATTATGTCAATGAAAAACGCCCACTATATCGGGCGAATTTTCATTATCGTTCGTATATGATGAATCTAGGAACAGGGAGAATGTTTAACCAAAAAACTACTAATTATTTACTTTGTTCTTTGGCGAAGGGATTGATGGACTCCGTGCCGTTACGAAGACGCTGGATATTGGACTGGTGACGGATGATCAAGATTGCGGAGATCAATGTATTGACAATCGCGAACTCAAATCCAAGGTAGGGGGCTTCCTCAATGGTGATGAGCCAAGTCAGCCAGTGCGGGTTCCAGGGCACGGCCACCGCGATAATGGCAATGGTCCATGCGGTGACGGTGCCAACGATGGAGGCGATGATGGAGGAAAGGGAAATGAACTTGGAGAATTTGGCTACTCCGAGGAAGGTGAACCCGGCGCAGACGAACTCGATCCAGGAGGTCAGAACGTTAACGCCCATGAAACAGGAGACGGCTTTGCCGCCTTTGAAGCGCAAAAACACAGACCAGCAGTGGCCCAAAGCAGCGAATAACGCCGATCCCCAGTAATAAAGCGGGGCGGCGAAATAACCGTTTTCCCAATGCATCGCTTCGTTGAGCCTAGGGACATAGGTCAGAAGCGCCCAGGCCAAGTAGAAGGGAATGATCGTCTTGATCATGTCCAGAATGATGACCAAAATCCCGACGCCTTTGCCCAAGACACGTCCGGCGTTTGTGCCACCGGAGTTCTTCGAACCGAACTCACGGATGTCCTTATGGAAGAAAACCTTACTGATGATGACCCCGGTGGGGATGCCGCCGCACAGATAAGAGAACGCGGCGACGACGATTCCGACGAGGATATTTACAGAGTAAATATTCATGATACAAACCTCACAACTCCCATATGTTAGGACAAAGAAGCCTTCTTGGCAAAGCCTTTCGACTCGCCCCGTTTCCATGAAGGAAAAGGCGGTGGATTTCTGTCGAGGAACCCCAAATCTTATTTACTTTGTAAATAGGGGGCAAATGCGTTCACGTATGGCTTAAAAATCCGCTTTTTGGGTTGTCTAACGTGGCAAATCTTGCTTTATAATACACGCAGTCTTAAGACTGACGAATCCTCATGGCCGATACCGATAATTTTGCATCCTCTCACTACACAGCCGATAACATCGAGCTTTTGCCTGAGCTCGATGGCATTCGCAAGCGCCCTGGCATGTACATCGGCGCCACTAATAGTGGCGGTCTTCACCATCTTATTTGGGAAATCGTCGATAACGGCGTCGACGAAGCCGCCAACGGATACGGATCCAAAATCACCGTCACCCTCCACAAAGACGGTTCTTGTTCCGTGGAGGACGATGGCCGCGGCATTCCCGTGGACATCCATAAGCAGACGGGGCTTCCCGCCATCCAAATCATTTATACGAAACTCCATTCAGGCGGCAAATTCTCCGACAAGGCCTACCAAACTTCCGCTGGTCTCCATGGCGTCGGCGCCACCGTGGTCAATGCCCTTTCCAGTTACCTCGACGTGACCGTTTTCCGCGATGGCAAGATCCACCATATCCGCTTCGAAAACGGTGGCCACTTGGCCGTGCCCCTTGAAGTCCTGGGCACCACCAGAAAGCGTGGAACGCTTGTGCGTTTTTTGCCTGATGAGACGCTGTTTTCAACCACCGACTTTAAGTGGGACACCGTGGCGAGCCACCTTCAGGAAGAGGCGTTTTTGCTCAAAAACGTCACCTTCGTCTTAATTGACGAACGGTTGAAGAAAACCGAGGAGTTCCATTACGAATCCGGCCTTGCCCAATACGTTGAAAACCTCACCGCGAACAAAGAGCCCATCGGCGAAATCGTCCATTTCGTAGACGATTCCGCGCAGGTGAAGATGGAAGTCGCCATGCGGTGGTGCAACAAGGACTACAACGAGAATCTGTATAGCTATGCCAACGCCGTGAGGACCCACGATGGCGGCACCCATGAGACCGGTTTCCGCACCGGCGTCACCAAGGCCGTCAACGACTGGGCTGTCCAAAACGAAGTCATCAAGGAAAAGGACAAGCTTATTGGCGAAGACATCCGCGAAGGCCTAACCGCGGTGGTGTCCGTGAAGGTTCCCGAGAAACTCGCCCTCTACGAATCCCAGACCAAACAAAAGCTCACGTCCCCCGATATTTTGCCCATGATCACCGAGTTCGTGTATTCGAACTTTCTCCATTTCCTCGCTGAGCATAAGGACTTCGCGGTGGACCTCGTCCATAAATGCCAAGCCTCCCGCCAGGCCCGCGAAGCGGCCCGAAAAGCCAAGGAAGCCGCACGCACCGGCAAACAAAAGAAAGTCGACGCGGTCATTTCCGACAAACTCGCCGCCGCCCAATCCAAGGACTACCCCGAGAACGAGCTCTTCATCGTCGAGGGCGATTCCGCAGGCGGGTCCGCAAAGAAGGCACGTGACCGTCTGCACCAGGCCATTTTGCCTTTGCGTGGCAAACCGATGAACACCGATGGCGTTCCCTTGGACAAGATCCAGGCCAACGTTGAATTCTCCACGATCATCCAAACCATCAACGCCGGGGTAGGGGCCAACTTCGACATCGAGGAATCCAAATACGGCAAGATCATCATCATGACCGATGCCGATACCGATGGCGCCCACATCCAAATCCTTCTTTTGACGTTCTTCTACAACTACATGAAGCCGCTGATCACCCATGGCATGGTCTACCTTGCCTGCCCGCCGCTTTACGGCGTTTACAAGAAGTCCGATCCGAAGAAAATCATCTACGCCTGGGACGATTCTTCTTTAGAAGAAGCGAAGAAGAAGATCGGCGCCGGATACGGCATTAATCGTTACAAGGGCTTAGGTGAGATGAACGCCGACCAGCTCGGCGCGACCACCATGAACAAAGCCACCCGTCGATTGCTCCAAGTGAAAATCGAGGACCCCTTGACCGTGGAGAAGCGCATCTCCGTACTCATGGGCAACGACCCGTCCCGCCGCCGCGAGTGGATTGAGCAGAACATCAAGTTCAACGAGGTGGACCGCTTTATCAAGGAGGTGACCAAGAATGGCTAAGAAAAAAGAAAAGCCGACCATTCCCGCCATCCCCGAGATTATCGAGCCCACCGCGATGGATGAGCTCATGGGCGAGCGTTTTGACATCTACGCCAAAGACGTCATCCAAAATCGTGCGATCCCCGATGCGCGCGATGGCATGAAACCGGTTCAGCGCCGCATCGTCTATGCGATGTATGAGACGGGGAACACGATCAATAAGCCCACGAGAAAGTGCGCCAAGATCGTCGGTGAGGTCATGGGCAAATACCACCCCCATGGCGACGCTTCCATCTACGAAGCCCTCGTCCGCCTTTCCCAAACCTGGAACATGCGCCTTCCTCTGGTGGATTTCCAAGGGAACAACGGCTCGATGGATGGCGATGGTCCCGCCGCCTTCCGTTATACGGAAGCCCGTCTTGCCGCGGTGAGCCAAGAACTCGTCCGCGACATCGAGAAGGAATCCGTCGACATGACGCTGACCTTCGATGACGCGGAGTTAGAACCCATCGTCCTTCCTTCCCGCTTCCCCAATCTTTTCGTCAATGGCTCCACGGGCATCGCCGTAGGCATGGCGACGGAAATCCCGCCCCATAACCTCAAGGAGATCGTCAACGCGATCATTTACCGTATCCAGCACCCGTCTTGCCCCATTGAGACCTTGATGCGCTTCGTGCCAGGCCCCGATTTCCCTACCGGCGGCATCGTTTACCAATCCCAAGGCTTAGCGGACATGTATCTGACGGGTAGGGGGCGCGTCGACGTCGCCTCCAAGACCGAAATCGTCACCGACGAAAACGGCATGCAGCAGATCATCGTCACCGAAATCCCTTATGGAGTGAACAAATCCGTGCTTGTGGGCTCCATCGATAAGCTTCGTCACGATAAGACCCTCCCCGGTATCGAGGAGGTCCGCGACGAGACCGACAAGACCGGCCTTCGCATCGCCATCGACATCAAAACGGGATATAAACCCGAGCCCATCTTGGCGTATTTGAACTCCAAGACCGCTTTGAAGACCTCTTATTCCGCCAACATGGTCGCGATCGTCGATGGCCGTCCCCAAACCCTGAACCTGCTTACCTATTGCGATACCTATATCGCCCACCAAGTCGACGTCATCACCCGCCGCAGCAAATACGATTTGGCGAAGGACCTGGCGCGCCTTTCCATCGTGGAAGGCCTCATCAAAGCCTCGTCCATCATCGACGAGATCATCCGCATCATCCGTGCCTCCAAAGACAAGGCCGATTCCAAGGCCAACCTCATCGCGCGGTTTGGTTTCACGCCCGACCAGGCTGAGGCCATCTTGCTGATGCCGTTATACAAACTAAGCCATTTCGACGTCGCCGTGGTGGAAGAGGAACAACGTTCCCTGACCAAGGAAATCGCCGACCTACGTAAGATTTTGAACTCCGAGGAGGCATTGGACAGCCTCCTCATCGCCGACCTACGGCAAATCGCGAAGGTCTATGGCGACGAACGGCGCACCCTCATCCAAGAGGAAGACCGTTCCGCGAAAGCCTTCGACGCCCGCGAACTGGTCGCGAAGGAAACCGTCATGGTCAGCGTTTCCCGCGACGGCTACGTCAAGCGCTCCTCGTTGGCTTCGTGGAAGGGGTCTGGCGGCCAAAACGGCGCCTTGCCTGGATTAAAAGCAGGGGACACGCTCATCTATTATGGGCAGGCCGACACGGTGGATCACATGCTGCTGTTTACTAGTCGTGGCAATTACCTTTATTTCCCCGTGCACGTCCTAAAGGCTAATAAGTGGCTGGAAGAGGGCATGCACGTCAACTACGCGATCTCCCTTACCCCGGACGACAAAATCGTGCGCGCCTACGCGGTCCATGATTTCCGCGAGGATTTGAACATCGTCTTGCTTTCGCGGAAGGGCCAAATCAAGCGCATGAAGCTTTCTGACTTCCCCGTGGCACGCTTTAACCGTCCGATCCGCGCGATGAAGCTTTTGACCGACGACGAAGTGGTAGGGGCCGAGCTTACCACCGGCAATTCCGATGTCATCGTGTTTTCCCGCAACGGATTCGCCACGCGCTACAACGAGAACGCGATCGCCTTATCCTCCAATAACGCGTCAGGCATCAAGTCCGGAAACTTCCATGGCGCCCCGATGGCGGGCTTAGTTTCCTTCGCCCCCGAAGAGAAGGGCAAGGTCTTGCTCATCACCGATTTAGGCCACCTGCGCGTGTTTTCCTCCACGAACATCGAGGAAGGGGACCGCATGGGGCGTACGACGGTTATCTTCCGCACGTTTAAGTCCGAGCCTCATGAGCTTGTCTTCGTCGGCAAAGCCCTCGACAAGGAGCCGCCTTTATCCTTCACCGTCACACTCAATAGCGGCGCGAACAAGGGCGTCACCTTTGGTGACTTTAACCTTACCCCCATGGAACGCTACGCGAAAAAAGACGACAAGTGGCCGAGAAAAGACGTCATCGCCACCGTGTTCCGTTTGGATAACGACTACATCGATTCCTCCATCGTCTCGTTCCCGCCACCCGTGAACCCGGATCCCATCGATCCCATTCCTGAAACGGAAGACAAACCCAAAGTGGAGATTTTGCAGCGCGAGAACGATCAACCGGCTGAGCGTTTCGAGCAGATATCAATCTTCTCATTTGATGATTTTGACGATTAACTATTACCTTTGGTAATATATCGTTAATTTAGTAGTTTATAAGTAATAAAGCAGTTATTTGCTAGAATTTTATTTGCGGTCAGTTTTGGTTGCAGTTCCAAATGGGGTTGCGGTGCCTATTGGCGCATCAGCGCGCAATTCTTACAGCACATGCGCGCATTTAGGCGTATCATTAGGGGCATGAGGCGTCGTTGCATCCCCTTTGCCTTGGCCGAAACCATCTTCGAGATCCCGGCTTCTTTTTACCAAAGCCTTGGGGTGAAAGCCGTTTTGGTGGATTTGGATAACACCCTCGACCCTTATGTGGTGTCCGATCCCACCGAATCCCCGAAAAAATGGAAGGAAGCTTTGCTTGGCGCAGGGCTCCGCATCGTCATTTTGTCCAATAATTCGGGCAAGCGCGTTTCCCGTTATGCGACCGAGCTTGGCGTCGAACACCGTTGCTTCATGAAAAAGCCGTTCTCGGGGCCCCTTAAACGCTTTTTGGCCCAAGAGAACCTCAAACCCGGGGAAGCGATTCTGGTCGGGGACCAAATCATGACCGACGTGCAAGCCGCGAATGGCGCAGGCGTGCGTTGCGTATTAACCGAGCCTTTGGACCCCCGCGAACCGCCCTGGACCAAATTCAATCGGCTGTTTGACCGCCCCAAACGCAAAAAGATCAAAGCAAAGGGCTTAGCCCCCGACTGGAAGGAGATCGTCCCATGAGCAAACTCAACATCGTTCGCCGCTGCCATAACTGCGGCGTCATCCTCCAATGCGAAGAACCGGAAAAGGAGGGCTATATCGACCCGGCCATTCTGGAGAACACTTCGGCCCGTGTCCTTTTCTGCAATAAGTGCTTCGACGAATCGCGTTACAACTTCGTGCCCCGTACCCCCAAGGTATCCGACGAATTCCTTTCCATGGTCCAAGACGCCGAGGCCAGTGATGCGTTGATTGTTTACATCGTGGACCTATTCTCTTTTGAGAATTCCTTCGTCCCCGAAATCACCGAAACCATCGAAGGGCTCAATATCCTTATCATCGCCAATAAGCGCGACCTCCTGCCCAAGTCCTGCAAGGACGAGGAACTCCGCGAATACGTCGCGCACCGTTGCCGCAACGCGCGCCTTAAGGTGACCCGCGACGACGTCATCCTCACCTCCCTGACCTCTCTTAGCGACACCAGCGAGATCATCGAGGAAATCGAAAAGCGCAGGATGCGCCACGACGTCTACATCATCGGCGCCACCGGATCGGGGAAGACCCAACTCATTTCCTCCTTCCTGCACACGTATTCCAACCAGAGCAACCGCGCCATCACCAGCGCCAATTACCCGGGTACCAGCCTGCGCGTTTTGCAGATCCCACTGGACACCAGCACCTACATCTACGAGACCCCGGGTATCTCCTTAGACAACACCATCGGGTCCAAATTGGATCTTGAGGGCCTTAAGGCCGTCAACCCAACCTCCGCGATCAAGGCGCGCACCTTCTCCTTCGACAAAGGCGACGTGCTTTTGATCGGCGGCGTCGCCCGCATTGAGCTCCGCGAAGGCGGGAAGCAAGATATCAAAGCCTTCTTCGCCCACGGCGTAACCCTGACCAAAGTACGTTCCTCCCACGCCGAGGACGTCTTCTTCCGTAGGGCCGCCAGCGGGGCGCTGGTCCCCTCTAGTCGCGCCCTTGCGGGTCCAAGCGACTTCGACGCCTTTGACTTGACGGTGGAAGAGACCGGGCCGCGCGACATCGGCATCGCCGGGCTTGGTTGGGTTTGCTTCATGGGCGACAAACAGACCTGGCGTATCTTCACGCCCAAAAACGTTTCCATCTACACCACGAGGGCCAAAGTCAAATGAGCGGGCCAACCGTTTTCACGCCTGCGCTTACGCCCAAGCAAAAGGCCAAGCTCAAAGGGCTCGCCAATGGCATCTCCCAAAGATACCTCTTGGGTAAATCCGAACCCGACGAAGGGTTCTTGGTCACCGTCGACAAAGCCTTGGAGGCCAAGGAGTTGATCAAGGTGGGGCTATTGCAGTCCTGCCTTTCCACGCCGAAGGAAGTGGCGGCGCTACTGGAGGCCAAACTCCGCTGCCAAACCGTTCAGATCATCGGACGCGTGGTGGTGCTTTACCGCCGTTCCCAGAAGAACCCGAGGATCGAACCCTAACCCATGGAGTCCCTGATTATTTACGGCGGGGCGTTCGACCCCATCCATAACGGCCATCTCCGCATCGCCCGGGCCGCTTCCATGATGCTTAACGCCGACGTCGTTTTCGTGCCCACCCGCGTTCCCCGTTGGAAGACTCCCGAGGCCACCGCGAAGCAGCGCGTGGAAATGCTCCAGCTCGCCTTGAAGACCGATGGCTCCCCGGCGTTTTCGTTGGACCTCTTCGAGATGAAGAGCCATTCGGAGAATTCCTATTCGATCGACTTGGTCCGCCATATGGCGTTGACCCACAAGAACACCAAGCTTTATCTCCTCATCGGGGCGGACGAAGTCAATTCCTTCCCCAACTGGAAGGACCCCGATAAGATCTGCGAATTGGCCACGCCCCTTTACGTGGCCCGTCCGGGCGTGGACATCGACGACGCGGTGCTCGCCCAATACAAGATGCAGCGTCTTCCTTACGATGGGTCGGGGCCGGTATCCTCCACCAAGGTGCGCAACCTCCAGGACATGGACATCCCCCTCGCCATCCGGGACTACATCGAGAACAACGGCATCTACTACATGGCCAAACTCAAGGGCATGCTTTCGGAACACCGCTACGCCCACAGTGTCTCCGTGGCCAACCTCGCCTATTCCATCGCCGCGAAAAACCGCGTGGAGGAATACCGCAAGGCTTATGCCGCCGGGCTATTGCATGACTGTGGCAAGCAAATCGACGAGGAAACCGCCACGCGCATCATGACCGAGCGCTACCCCGAATTCTGCTCCATGCCCAAATGGACCCATCACCAGTTCATCGGGGCGTTTTTGGCGGAGACGGTATTCGGCATAAAAGACCCCATCATCCTCGACGCGATCAGCTCCCATGCGACGGGTAGGGCCCATATGCCCCCCATCAGCAAGATCATCTACGCCTCGGACAAAATCGAGCCCCTAAGGGGATTTGATTCGAGCAAGTTGATCGCCGCGTGCTACCGGAACTATTACGTGGGGTTCATGACCGTCCTCGGGGCCAATAAGGAATACCTGGAATCGAAAGGCTACGCGGTGGACAATCCCATGACCAAAGCCTGCTTTGAACTGTACTTAGGAGAAGAAAACTGAATATGATCGACGAGACGACCCAAAAAGAACTAGACGCCCTCATCGCCTGCCTTGAGGAACACAAAGGGGAGGACATCGTCACCATCGATGTGTCCGAATCCTCGCCTTTTGCCTCCGCCGTGGTGATCGCCACCTGCCCCAACCCTAGGGCCTTAGGCGCGATGCAAGGGCATTTGGAGGACACCTTGGAACAAAATGGGATCGAGGTCGCGGTCAAAGAAGGCGAACCCGATTCCGGATGGGTCATCACCCAAGGGCAGGAAGTCATCGTCCATCTGTTGCTCGCGGGCAACCGCAGGGTGCTCGATTTAGAGACCCTATTGGCCCAAGTGAACGAAAAGTTCGCCCCCAAAAAGAAATAAACGCATACGAAGCGTAAGAAAAGGCGGCCTGAGAAGGCCGTCTATTTCGTTATGGGATCATTCCTCAGTTGCCCTTGAAGATACGTTCTAGGGCCGCGGGAAGCTCCTGAAAGGCCCGAAGCGTAGGTTCATCTTCCCTAGGTTTCTTCTCGAAACCGAAGAGGCAATAGATGAAGGGGATGCCCGCGCCAAAGGCGGCATCGCGGTCTTTGGACGTGTCGCCAACGTAAACGGCGTCTTCTTTCGCGATGCCATGGCGCGCCATCAGGGCCTGAATCGTCACGGCTTTTTCCTTCTTCGTATCGTCCCAGCACATGTGGTCTTTGATGTATGGGTAGGGGAGGATGGCCGTAAAGTTTTCGATATAGCCGGCTTGGGCGTTGGAGACGATGTAAAGGTCGTATTTCTGGGAGAGTTCCTTGAGGACGTCGAGTTCGCCAGGGAACAAAGAACCGGGGTGCGTGGAGAGATACTCGCATTCGTAAGAGAAACTATCGTGAACAAAACCAGAAAAAGCGGCGGGATCAGCGTTTTCAGGGGCAAGGAGACGGGCGATTTCGTCCATGGTTTTGCCCATCATGGCGCACACTTTTCCCAAGGGAAGGGAAAAAGAAGGGCCGAAATAGCGGCGGCCGACTTCCCGCCAAGCCTCTGCGATTGGGAGACTCGCGTCCCACAGGGTTCCATCTAGATCGAAGATAACGGACTTCACGTGCCTAAGTATACACGTTCAGGCGCTAGGACAGGCATGAGTGGTGGGGGTAGGGGATGCCTTGGAGACCATTTCTTTACGTCAAAAAAGTATTTATGGACTAAAAAACCTCAATATATTGACAAAAAAATGTTCAAGTAACCGTTTGCGCTCATGGGCTAAAGTCATTTAGTTTGTGGCCTAGCGTCTCGCGGAACGGATCCTTCGTCCCGCCAAAAGGCGAAACAACGAGAAAGGAGAAGAAGGAGCGTATAAAAAGTTGTTTTCATTATTCGCACTACCCGAATTTAGTAGATTTCGCCATTTCACAGAAATGTGGGAAAAA
>JAILIV010000016.1 GCA_024695105.1 Bacilli bacterium | reverse complement strand
TCAGGGATTATCTGCTGGCCAAACCGATTTGCCTTCCGGTCCCCGTCACCGCGGCGAGAGAAAACGGGAACCCCTCGCTCGGGGTTCCCGTTTCTCAATAGGCCGTTTTCTCAATGTGTCCTTGACATGGGGTCCACATTACAATTCAAAGGACGTGGCGTTTTATTATGGCTTACTCGCCGACGATCTTTGCGTCGCCGATGAAGTTCCGAGTGGAGCGCAGCGCCTTTTCGGCAGCGTCACGGCTCGGGTAGGTCTGCCCCATCAATAGGAGCATGCCGTTATCGCTATAGAGGCGGAACTGGTAACGGTTCTGCTTGTCCTTGGCGATGGTCATTGTCTCGCCCTTGATGAGTTTCTCCTTAATGTTATCCAAGGCCTTCTTAAGCGAGGCTTTCGTCGCATAGGTCGTGGTAGCGAAGAGAAGCTCTCCGTTGTTGGCGAATAAAGAGGCGGTGTACTTTCCGTCTTCGCCGGCCTCGATCGCGATCTTGCCGTTGGCCGCGGGCTGGATTTGATCGTTGAACGCGCCCCACTCACGATGCTCGGACTCTGGAATCTCGTCCAGAACGTTAACGCGATCCGTGTCGTAGAACTTCATGGTGGAGTTCAAGGCGTTTTCCGCACGCAAAGCGGTAGGATAGATTTCACCCGCGACGACAAGACGGGAGTCGTTGCCCGTGAAGATACGGAACTGGCCAAAGCCATTCTTGTCGGTGATGATCTTCGCATTGCCAAGCGGAATGTTTTTCTTCAGCGTTTCGATACCCGCCAAGGCAGACTCTTTGGTCTTATAAGGGTTAGAGACCACGAGAATCTCGCCGTTATTGGCTTTGAGGCGATATTTGAAGAACCCGGCTTCAGGGAACACTTCATATTTGCCAACCGCTTTTGGTTTGCTCTCTTCTGCGGGCTTTGCGGCAGCTTTCTTTGCAGGTTTTGCAGGTTTTTTGGCTTCTTTTGCTTCCTGCTTCGGCTCCTCGGGCTCAGGCTCGGGTTCGGGTTCGGGCTGTGGCTCTGGGGCAGGTTCAGGTTGAGGTTCTTCCTCTTTTTCAGGAGCGGGTTCTTCTTTTGCAACGACGGCAGGGACTTCTTCCTGCTGGGGTTGGGGCTCTTCCTCAAAAACGGGTTTCTCTTTGGATTCTTCCTCAGGGTTAGGAAGCACACCCTTTTCCTCATCACCCTCCGCGGTCACCAAACGACGCGGGAAGACAATGCCGAGAACAAACGAAGCGAGGCCGATGGCGAGCAAGGCGATCATCAAGCCCAACATGAGATAGGCGAGTAAGACATCCAAATCCAACCGAATGTACATGAGTTGGAAGAAGGCGACGTCCATGAAGGCCACCGCTTCAAACGCGCAGATGCCGGCGATGGGCAGGAAGACGAACCGCATGGAACGGCGGACCACCAAAACCACAAAGTCCGCGACAAATAAGACCAAGCCAAGATAGATTCCAACCGTGGCACCGAACACGATCCACTTATGGATAGGCTCGGTAATATCGCGGTTGAAGGTAATCGCGCGAATGAAGTCGTTGTAGGCAGCGGAACCGTTTCCTAATTGGATTTCGGGGATCCCCGAGTTCATGATCCAGATCGCCGTACCGGCGGCGATGGCAATGGCCAGAATCAATAGAATGACCCCAGTCACAACCTTGCGTCTTTCTTTTTTATCCATGTTTAAAACACCTCGTGCAAAGCTTCTTTAATTGTCACTTGCGAATCTTTCCTTTAACGCTATGAATGCGATAGGATCCGCCCTGGCTTTCGACCAGTCCTTTGGTGAAGGCAATCGCCTCCGCTTGCGTATCAAACAAACGAATCGCGCGTTCGCCGTTAGCAAGCTTCACCTGCCACTTCCCACTGGGTTGTTTGGAAATATGGTAGGCACGTGCCTTGCCTTTGTAGCCATTGGCGTGCGCTTTCTGTTGCGGGACGGCGACGGGTCTAGAAAGCGGCGCGGCTTTCGGAGCGGGATTCTCAGGCTGAGGCTTTTCTTCCTTTTTGGGCTCCTGTTGGACGGGTTTTGGTTCTAGTTTAGGCTGAGGTTTCGGCTCGGGCGCGGGTTCGGGTTTGGGTTGTTCCTGAACGGGTTGAGGCTTTGCTTCTTCCGCGACGGGGGCTTCCTCCACGGGGGCGACAGGAGCGGCTTCCACCGCTTCGTTAACGGATTCTTGCTCAGGCTGTTTCTCTTCTTCGGCCTTGGCTTCGGGTTCTTTCGCGGCGGCGACTGCACCGGCTTTGGTGGCGCCGATGTTGTGGAACGCAATCAAAAGCAACGCGATGATAAAGGAACCAACGCCCAAACCGCCATACCATGCGGCGGAAATGTACCATTGCTCGGCATTAAAGGCCAAGAATCCATAGGGGTCGGTCACAAAACCCATGGTGATGAGCGGGATCATCACCGCGCCGTAAGCGGCGACGGGAAGCAATCCAAGGAAGGCGAAAGCCCCATGGAGTTTGGGCTCGTTGTCCACGATGAAGGAAATGATGCCGAGCACTGGGGCGACGACATGGAGCCACAGGTCAACGGGCCAGTCGTACACAATCTTCCACCCACTGACAAACGGGGCCAAATAGGCGACGACGACAATCAGCGTAACCGTGGTGGCCGTCGTGGCAATCAAGCGCAGAACGCCGACGAACCTGCAGGATTTCTTACCTGCAAGAACCGCGATTTCCGCGATGATGGCAAGCAACGACGCAAACGCGAGCAACGCGTTGGAGTCCACCGTAAAATACTGGACCAGCTTGTCGATGGGCGTCGCAGTGATGCCACCCACGAACGCAAACATGGCGTTCAGAATCCCGAACACAGCTGCGCCAATCGTGAGCAGGTTCAGGATGATGCTTGTGATCATTCTTCCTTTTTTCATAGGAATCTCCCTTCTTTATCTAACGCACGCCTTCGCGCACGCGCTAACGCCCAACCACGGGCGTACAAGCCAAATTAAAGCGTCCCGTTCATTAATCCCAGGATCAAGAAAGCCAGCGAGGCACCCTCGCAAAGAAGCAATAACACGAACGTCGGAATCGAAATGCCCTTCTTCTTATCCTTATAGAAGAACAAGGCCCAAAGTCCTTCAACCGCGCCAAAGATGATTAACGTGTAGCCAAAAGGCTGAATAAACGGTAGGGTCTGGGGCAAGGCGAAATAAGCCAAGGAAAGGCCCGCCTTCCATAAAGCGTCAATCGTCAGGATGCGACGATACACGGCGGACCCGCGCTCATCGCGCCCATGACGGGCGACGATGGCGAAATGCCCAATCAGGAGCATCACAAACAAAGGCCCCAGCAAAAAATAGGGGCAAAGAGGCTGCTCCTTCAGAAGGAAATATAGGACGGGTAAGGAAAGCGCCAGCAAAGCGATGGGCAAGCAAATCCCCAAGCCGAAATACAGCCCTTTCGCGACAACGTCCCAAGGACGAACCGGTTTGGCTTGGAAAGGTTTGCCACGCGGGGCGCGGAAGGATTCATCGTCCTCGCCATATAAGGCATGCAAGGCCTTCGAGGCAGATTTGACGCAAATCTTATGGGCGCGTGGCGAACGAAGTAAATCGTTAAGCAGCGGAATGAAGCGATTCTTCAAAGATTCATCTAACAAATCCCTGCAATTCAGCAGCGAATTCGCGAATTCCTCCAAATGAATATCCTTCTCTTTCTTGCTAAGGACTAAAGAGAGGACCTTCTCTTGCATACCTACTTCCATGCCCAAAGAGAGGGCGTCGGAAAGCAATTGAATGGTAGGCTCGAAGCCAAGGCGCGAAACGGCGTCTAACAAAATCGCGCCTTTGGTTTCGCCTAGTCCGGGCAATGCCAAGAAGAGGGCAAGCGTCTCTTCCTCAAGCCCTTCGGAAGACCCAATCGAAGCAACGAGGGCATCCGACATCTTTCCGAATTCCTCATCCTCGGAGCGCAACGCTTCCGCGCGGAGGAAGCGAAGATGGAAATCGTGCTCGTCCACCGCTTCTTTGAAATCCCGGTGGATTAGTTCCTCGTTAAGGAAATTCTCGCGGAGGGCAAACAAGGCTTTGGCACCTTCATAGTCGCGGCGCGCATCAAAGGCATCGACGGCCAAGTAGTTGTATTGGTCTAACGTCAAAAGGTACAAATGGCGGATCCGGCCAAGGGTCTTGGGAGATAAGCCTTCTTCTTTCTCTTTTAACTCCTGAAGCAAGTCCAAAGAGAGGGAAAGGTTCTCGAGACTATGGCCTTTTTCTTTTTGGTCCACGACGCGATCCATTACACGGAACCCAGTCACGACGTCATGGTAGCCGTCGATGTGTTCCTGTTGGTGAATGCCTAAGGGCAAAGCGGAGATGAGATCCAAATATTCTTGGAATTTGCCTTCCTCAAACGGACGCAAACCATTCGCCACGTTCGTTTCGGCTTGATGAGTCAAAATTCCAACCTTCGTCCACGGGGCGGCTTCGAAGATAATTCGTTGAATGCCTAGCGGCTCCCCGAAATCATAGGAATTCGAAAGCGCGAGCATCTCGTCGTTTTTGGCCAAGGCGGCGGCAAAGTTGCCTTTTTGGTCCAAACGATAAATTTCAGCGAGGTACTGTTCCAATTCGTTTTCCAAGGAAGCGATGTCTTCGATACCTTGTTTGACCAGGGCCACTTTTTTGACAAGTTCGCCCATCTTCTCTTTTTGCTCATCGATTTTGGAGGCGTTGGCGCCGATCTTTTCCAGAATCTCTTTGGTCTTGACAAAAGGGGTCTCCACTTCGATGTGGATCCCTTCGATATCGGCCAGCCTGCGTTCCGTGTCCGCAAGGTCTAAACGCGCCTGTTCGGTCGCGGCTTTGGCAGAGGCTAGCAGTTTTTGCGTCTGTTCGATGCTTTCGGACATCTTACTCGCCTCCTTTTAATTGGGCCTTAAGCATGGCCAAACCCACAAGATAATCCGCGCAGGCTGCGTTAAAGGCATCCACGGAACGGGAGAAATCGTTCATCCGGGCAACTTCTTCCGACATGTTGGACGAAGCCCCTTCGTTGATTTCTTCGATGGCGATGCGGTATTCCTCAACCAAAGATTTGGTCTTCTCGTCCTTGCGACGTGGCGCATCCGCGAGAAGCTTTTCTTTCTTATAACGAAGCATATCCGCAAGAGCCAGCTCCTGCGAAAGATCGCGAAGCAAATCGCGAAGTTCCGCCTGATCGTCTAAGCGTGCAACAACATCCTCAGCCATCAGAACTCCTTCACGCCATATTTGCCATACGCCTCAAGCAAAGCGATAGCGGTCTCCTTATCGGCGTGGGCAATGCATTCCTTGGCCAGTTTCAGGAAATCATTCTCGTAGGTCTCAAGGACAAAGCGCGCCTGTTCGATCGAATTCTCTTGCGAAGCGAGGTAAGAAGCCATTCCCTTCGCCTGAGAATCGTCCGCGTCGAGGGCAAACGTATTAACGCGCGTCTCAAGCTGCTGCGCCAAATCCAGCATTTCCTGGTAGCCAAGGTCTTTTTCCATAGCCCAAATTTTAGCGCGGGAGAACGCGCTTCATCAAGGCCAATTACCTAAAGGTAAGAAAAACGCTCCACGCAGGGGCGCTTGCGAATGCATTCTATTAGGCCGTTGCGACGCCATTTCCGCCAAAAGGAGCGAACTTGCCGTCTTTGAACTGCTTAACGTCGGTTGGGGATAAAACTCCGGTGACGAGCAGAAAGTCGTAAATACCAATGGCAGACAAGATTGGATACGTCACCTTAACGGCATCGTCATAGTTCATCGTAGTGGACTGCATGAGATCCAAAGTCGTCACCAAAGTAAAGATCGCCTCGTACTCAGCATCGGCCTTCCCATTGGCACGAACGTAATGGTCAATCGTCGTCAAAAGACCAACCACGTCTTGGACGTTCTCCCCCATCCGTTCCAACTCTTCCTTGGCGGCATCGATTTGGAGCTGGGTGAGGTACTTCGAAGTCTCGGCCAATTCGATTTCTTCCATACTCATATTTTATGGGCGCGCTCTAAACGCACAAGGAAGACTTACTTTCCAACCGTTCAGAAAGTAAACGAAAATGAAGGAAACAACCATTTATATTGACAAAAATTTTTATAAATGTGACCAAGAATTTTGTTTTGAATTCACTTTGCTATAAACATCGGAAAGAAGGAAATCATTCATTTTATAAAATACTTTTACTTAAAATATGCTATTCCATATGTGTATCATATTATTACAGAGGTTTTATTAATATGGAAAACGGTCTAAACAATAAACAGGTTAAAACCAAAAACGTGGCATTGGTCCTGCGTTATGCCCTAACGCTGGAAAACCCTACTAGAGCCGAGCTCGCCACCCGCACCGGATTAACGAAGATGACGATCTCGAATCTCGTGACGGATCTCATCGAAAAAGGAATACTGGCGGAATCAAAACAGCAAGCCCTCGGAAAGACGGGTAGACCGACGTGCACTATTGCTTTATCGCCAGACGCCCCCAAAGTCATTTGCCTTCTTTTGGACCCTTATTCCATTTCAGTAGCCCTTTATTCACTCCGCGGCGAAGCCTCTTTTAGTCACGGTTATTCACGCGGCCAGGATACGGATTTGGATGGTCTACTCTCTTCCGCCCTCGATGACGCTTTCCGGACATGCGTCAATTCAAAGGTTCTCGCCGTCAGCGTCGTGAATTCCCTCGAATCGAGCGAAGATCC
>JAILIV010000075.1 GCA_024695105.1 Bacilli bacterium | reverse complement strand
CTTTAAGGAAATCATCATAAAAGACAATTTTTACCAATCTTCCGCGTTCTTCCCTATGCCTTTGACGCTGATTGGCACGCTGAACGAAGATGGGAGCCTAACGAGCTATGGTTCGTATTCGTTGATCTTCCCGTATTACATCGCGGGCAAGGATTATTACGCGATGGTGCTCGAATGCCGGAATACGTCCAACACCGCGAAAGGATTGTTGCGGCACGGCAAGTGCACGATCAACTTCCTCCCTTACACCAAGGCCAACTTTGCCCAACATGTGGATAATGGCTTCCCTGGGGATACCCCCGAGGAGAAGATGAAGAACTTCCGGTTCACCCCGGTGGATGGTTTCTCCGCGAAGGCGGATCCCAAAGGCAAATACCCCAAAGTCCTCGACGAGGCGCTTCAGGTGTTTGAATGCACTTGGGTCAAGGAGCTCGATAATGCCCAAAACGATAAAGTGGCAGACGAATACGATGGTCCGTACCACAACTTCAACGGCATCACCTCCAAATATGGCGCCCACTTCATCTTGAAAATCGACCATATCCTCACGAAAGAGAAGTATTACGACGCCATCGTCAACGGCGCGAAGCGTTCCAATTTCTGCCCCTTACCCACTAACTGGGGATATCGTGACTCCAAGGATTTCTGGTGTTCGCCATTCCATAAACCCGATGCGGTAGGCATCCCGAACCGCGAAGTGGACATCTCCTCCATCCGCTATGCCGCGGATCGTTTGAATACGGACGTCGTATTCACCGACGATGCCTTGAAGACCATTGTTAAAGTCCCGAGACCTTTCTTGAAATTGGTTCTCCAAGGGTGCGTTAACTGGGCCAACGAACATAACGTGAAAACCCTGACAGAAGTCGAGATGAAAATCATCGCCGACAAGCGGGCTGGCGAGAAAAAGAAGAAGTAATGTCCTTTACCACGCGAACCGAAATGGTGTTGGGCGAGGAAGCCATCGTCAAGCTTTCTTCCGCCCGCGTTGCCGTCTTTGGTTTAGGGGGCGTAGGTGGGGCGGCCATGGAGGCCTTGGTTCGCGCAGGCGTTGGCGAGTTGCACCTCATAGACCCCGATACGTTCAATGAGAGCAACCTTAATCGGCAAATTCTTTCGTCTGTCGACACGTTAGGGAAGAAGAAAACGGATGTGGCTAAAGCAAGGGCGTTGGCTATTAATCCGATTATTCATGTATACACGTACCCTATCTTTTTCTTGCCTGATCACGAGAGCGAATTGCCCTTTGATCAATTCGATTTCGTCATTGACGCAATAGATACCCTTTCCGCGAAAGTCGCCATTGCCCTGGAATGCAAGCAAAGAGGAATCCCCATGATTGCCTGTTTGGGGTGTGGAAACCGTATCAATCCAAGTGCGTTAAAAGTAACCGACTTGTTCAAGACCGAAGGGGATCCTTTGGCCAAGGCGATGCGGAAGGCGTGCCGTGAAAAGGGGATTGATCGTCTGCCCGTGGTGTTTTCCACCGAGGCGCCTATTCCGCCTCTATTCAAGATCGAATCGGATTCCCCGACACGGAGAGACGTTCCAGGTTCCACCCCGTTTGTGCCGCCCGTGGCGGGATATCTTTTGGCGCAGTATGCCGTGATGCGCCTCATTGGGTTTGACCCAAATGCGCGATATTAAAGGAATGTTTGTCAGTTCACGAGTTGGTTGCTCGATTTGATAGTGGACTACATCTAAGGTTGATTTCCCGCGTAAAATTTATTTCGATTTGATTATTTCAGTTTCAGTTACGGTGTTCGCAGTGCTTTTGTTCATCGGGCAAATTTTGTTTCTCTCATTAGGCTTGACGATTGGAATAGCTGATTGGGGGCTAGACGGCATATTAATAATAGGTTTTGGAGTATTTGGATTTACCATTGCTCTTGATTTGATCCTTGTTCTTTTTTACGCGTGGAGATATTGGGAGTTTGACTTAGAAGGCGTCACCAATGGCAATCTGTTTTCAAAGAAAAAAATACTATTCAATCCAATTGAATATGCCGAAATAAAAGCTATTGTCATTGGCTCAAAACCTTTTATTTCTGCCCAAGAGAATATTTGTTTCTACCAAGGGAAAAAGGTTGTAACCATTCCAACGTTTTGCCTTCCTAGAGAAGAATTGGAGTGGTTTAAACAGAAGGTAGCTTTTAAACACGAGAATTCATAGGGTTCGCTTAGCGCGTATTTGTTTTCCCTCGTGCTTTTGCGTGCGCTATGTTTGGGTATTGAAAAAGGTCTTTTTATTCGACATAGTTAACTGAATATGCACTATCGGCCATTCTTCTTACAAGATTACCCCGAGCTGCTTGAGGAAAGCGGGAATTTTCCGCCTGATTATCGTTCCCAAACGGCCATTCGGAGCTTCTCTTATTATGGGAATATGTGCTCTTTTTCGATGAAGAATGGCATCAACATCGAGGAATACACCTTTGATCTAACCAAAGACCATGCGGCCATTTTGGCGCTTCCGGATGCGACCAAACGTGCGTTGTTCTATAAGTTCACTGAGCTGAAAGACGCGGACCATAGCGACATCTATACCGTCAATACGGAACGTAGGACACAGTTTGAGGTCGCTCGGTATTTCCGCACCATCGCCCAAGGGTTCGGTGGCAGGCGTTATGTGGCGCTATGTTGGGATTCCATCGACCAGAACATGGGAAGGGCGGTCCATCCCTACATGATGGTTCAGCTAATCTCAGACATTCACGCCTCTTATAACAAAAACGTGAACCATGACACCCATGGTCTATTGGAAGGCCTGACCAGCATGCTGCAGGAAGTGCAGTTAAACGATGGTCAGCTCCGCGCGATTTATTCCGCGATTGGAAGCAAGAGCAACGTGGAGAGCCATCAATATTTCGTTTCCCTTTGCCTCAACGATAAAAAGCTTCGTGAGCCAATGCTGGCGTTGATTCGGGATTCGTTGATTCCGTCTCGGTTCAATCCGCGCGAATGCGCGCCTTCCGTAGATGTGAAGATGCTCAGCCTGTTTGATAAAAACGACCTTTGCCTCATCCTTTCCGAGATTCCGGGCGGCATGAAATCCTTAGTCCGTGAACTGTTCCAATCGTTTGGGAAGACTGCGGATCCGGATTTCGTACGGGCGTATCTGAGTAATCCTTCCTGCGATCCGAACGTAGTCAGCCAGGCACCGTTCTTCGATAGCCTTCCAGCCAGTATCAAAAAACGCGCGGTAAACCATTTCAATGTCACGCCCTCCACCTCTTACACGGAACTCATCCGCATGTTTGAGATGATCGCGGATGAGGAAGAGAAAGAAGAGTTCTTCCGTTCTTGCTCTAGCGTAGGGAAAACCGAACTCGTCAAAGCCCTCCGCGGGGAAGACTTCTTGTGGCTTAGCTTCAATCTGAATGAGATGGGGTTATTGCTGCCTCACGTCAACATGGATTCCCTTGTGATGCGTACGCGCACGTTTGCTTATCTACAGCCTATCGTTCAGCGGTCCGTATACCCTTCTCTTGCCTTGGACCGCGCTTTGGATGGCCTAAAGGAAGACCCCTTGTTTAAGACCATCATCGAATCCGCGGTGAATCGGGACATCTTTTTCAACAAAGCCTATCGCGTCCGTGTCATGGAACGTTTTGGCTTGCTAAAGCAAAAAGGCTATCAGGAGTGGAAATACCATGCTTAGCCTATTCCTTAAAAAAGAAGAGATCTCCCGTTACACTGGGAGATTATCCGCTGCCCAACGTAGGGAATACCGACTCCATTTCGAAGAAGAAAGCGTGCACGTGTATTTCAAATTCGACGCGGATCGCATCAGTTACATCGCTTATTGCGAAGACAAATATGGCGAGTTTAGCGTCAGCGTCGCCGGAAAGCTTCAGATCGTTTCCACCGACCTTTCCTATGCGCTTTTGGAATACGTTCGTGAACTGGACGAAAGCGGGAACGAAGCGGTGTTACGCCGTATGTATGGGAACCAATATGAAGCCTTGTCCCTGTTTCTCCGCCTTGGGCCTAAGAAAGCAAAAGCGCTTCTTAACGCTTCGACCCGCGTCGATGAACTAGCCAGTCGCATCGAAGGCGAGAAAAAGATGGAGGAGCTTCCCCAAGCCAACATTCGCTTTGCGGTCACGAGCAAATCCAATGAGTTCGAGGTGTATTTGAAAGTTGGTTTCGACAAACTCTATGTCACCCACCGCGTGGGCGCTTTCATCCGTGACTATTTCTCGGGGAACGCTATGAACATCCAAAAGCGTTTCGTGACGTTACCGAAGAACTCGTTTAGCCCATCCGTTGAGTCCGGGCTCCAATTCCTCTACAACCAATTGCTTCGAAACTATTACTACAACGCCTCTTATGACGTAACGCTTTCGAGCAACCTGATGGTGGCGTTCTTGTTTTTGCTCGTGGGAGAGCGCGTCGACTTCGACGGGAAAACATTATTGGTTGATAAACCGATCTCGGTGAGTTTGCGAATAGACGAATTCGGGGAGCTGCTTACGGAGCCTCCCGTTTCCCGTGAAGGTATGTGCCAAGCGGGCAAGCAAGCCTTCTCCATCGAAGGGAATCACATTTGCCTTTATGAATTCGCTTCTGCCGGAGCGGGGGAACTGTTTGGCTTCTTTGATACGCTTCGGGGCATAGATACGTCTTTTGTGGCAGACCAACTCGCGAAAAAGGTATTGCCTTTGTTAAGCGACGAGGAGGTGAAAATCGACGATGGCTTCGCCCGCGTCCACCCTGTGCTTCGCCCGCGCATCGAGTATTACATCGGCCTAGAAGACGAGAAACGGCTTAGTTTCCGCACCAAGTATTTCCTAGGACTAAGCGAAGTGACAGGGGATGAATTCGAGGATGCCCTTGCCTCCGCCAAGGCGAAACGCGCTTCTTTCCTTGCGGAACTACAAAGCCTTGGGTTCCCTGAAAACGGGGAGGAAGAGAGCGATGACGCGATTGTTTCCTATCTTAAGACCGACCTGTCCTTGCTCGCGTCCTTATGCCAAATCTTCATTAGCGAAGAGCTAAAGAAGAAGCGGTTGCTCACGACGCCGAACTTTGAGTTGCACACCAACAGCGGCGAGGATTGGTTTGAGGTCACTCTATATTCGGATGACTACGATCCGCAGGAATTGCTTCAGATCTATCACGCCTTCGTTCGGAAGAAAAAGTTCGTCAAGTTTCATGGCAACTACGTCGTGATTGAGGAAGACGACCCGCGCTTGCAGCGTCTTGCGGAATCCTTCACCCCAGATGAAATCGGCGTGGAACTGCCGCTTTACCAAGCGTTAAAAGTCCCGTTTGCTGCAGATGAAACCGATGCAAAAGTGCTGGATTTGCTGGAAAAAGTTGAAAACTACGAGGTTATCGATACTGCTGGCATTCCCCAACAGATATTAGATGCCATGCGCCCATATCAGCATATGGGCATTCGCTTTTTGACCAACCTTTATCGCCTTGGCTTGTCTGGTGTCTTGTCCGACGACATGGGCCTAGGAAAGACACTGCAGTCGTTTGGCTTGCTAAGCTTGGTCCAAGAGGAAAAACCGATTCTCGTCGTATGCCCTAAGTCGCTTATTTACAACTGGCTTGCCGAACGCGATAAGTGGTACCCGGACCTTCCCGCTTTCTTACTTGTGGGCGGCCCTAGCGAGCGAAAGAAAATCTATAGCCGTATGTCGAACGGTGGCAAAGCGTGCTATTTCGT
>JAILIV010000078.1 GCA_024695105.1 Bacilli bacterium | reverse complement strand
TGCTTCCAATGTGGTAACATAGTCGTGTCCTTTCTGTTTCTTTTGGTCGGGAAACAGGGGACATTTTACTTTACGGGGCCTATTCTCGGGGTAATCGCAGTTCCGCGGCTTCAAACGGACTTAACTATTGGAATCGTCGGTGTTGTTTCTTTTTCCATTTGTTGGAAGGAATGTAGATTTCATTTTTATATACTATTGCTTTTTTCGCACATATGTTTTGATAGAATAATTTCGTTAATTTTATTGGCAACATAGAGTTGGTTTTTAATATAGTTAAGGAGTCTTTTTATGCCAGATATTTCACTTAAAGGTAAAACTACTGATTTAGGAGTTGGAGCATTTTCTATTACAAGAAATATTTTCCTTGGGAGTCGTGGCGGGCTTCGCCTTATTGCACATGCCGAATCAGGTTTTAGCCCTTTAGATATTATTTTTGAAACCATATGCGATGATAGAGGCAGAGTGACAGCATTTAGATGGAGCACTAAAATGTATGGGCTCAATGAGATTTGTAGTTTCACTTATGAGGGAGAATTAATAAAATCGGTTTGTTTTTATGCGGAACATCAAGGTCAAGAACGAGCTGTTCTTAATTACGAAAATGGTAAACTTGTTGGAATTATAAGCGACGAAGGTAGCTATAAGGTCATTTATAAACCATATAGCAATGAAATAGCAGATCTAAAAGGACCTTTTAAAAGCACTTGGTAAGAATTATTGGCAATCATAAAGGCGTCCATAATGGGCGTCTTTTTTGTCGCATTTGGAGAGAACTTTAGTATAACTAATAGTGAGATAATAATGGCGTGGAAGATGTGAGAGTATCCACGTATTGAATCAGATTTCGTTCATAGACCTTTCTCATTATTTATCTTACCTCTCACATCAATATGGCTGCCTCTTTTGCTGGCTTACGGGGTGGCCTTTTTTGTGCTTCGGAGGGAATCCAGATTTGTCCAATTCAGGGAAAAGGGAACTGTCCTGGCACAATTATTGTGTCGCAGGACAGTAGCGATTTCCCTCAGTTGGACAATTCGTGCTTCCCTCGGCAGGGCATTAGTCGAAAGCGAATGATAAGGGCTCGTAAATCGGGCTAAATCAATTAAGTTTGATGAATTAAGTCGTCTATAATGGGCGGCTTTTTTTGTGCTGTCTGGTTGGTTGGTTCGTCGTCGGCAAGGTGTTCACGTATTATACGCCTACGTGTGAAGCTTTTGTCTTGGTGCTCGTCGGAGAAGTCGTAGAATCGGAGGCCCACGTGTCGAAGTCTTGGAGGGCTACTTATCGAAAAATCAGACAACTGGCGAGGTCAAAATTAGGGAAGTTACGTTTGAACTTTTGAGGGAAGTTGGGTTTAGATGGGAACACTTTGTGTTCTCAGGCTCTCGTCCCCATCCCGTTTGGGGCAAGGAATCGTAACCTGGGCACAACGGCAAACGCAAACACATCAGGCGTCTCGAAAGAGGCGTCTTTTGTATTGATACAAAGGATTTCCTCGGACCCGGTGCCGATGACGTGGCGGCAGGGGATGGAACGGCTTTGGAGGGAGGATGCGAATCCTTGCCCCAAGCGGGATATGTGAGCCTATCGTTAGATATCGCCTGTGTGTCAGGACGAGAGCAATTCCCCTCGTTCATATGAAGATCGTTCTCTCCAGCACATCTAGCAATTCACGAACAAGACCGTCCCTCGTGGGCGGTTTTGTTTTGAGGCATAAAGGGCGTCACATAAGTGCCACGGCATTTCGCGGACACGCTTTTCCTTCCAAACAAGGATCATTTCCAAAACCACAGACCGTTTCATAGTTAAGACATCCCTCGCGGAAGATTTTACGTTTGTTTCACTTTGTCTTAGTTCCTATGGTAATCGGCGGAAAGAAGCCTTTGATAAAGGTTGTTAAATACACAACAGCATGATTGATATTCCTGACAAAGAAAAGTCGTTAAAACTCGGAACGGGGACCTCGCAAACCTGGACACAGAAAGCGAGGTGTTTCCATTGAAAGACGATCTCAAGAAGTCCTGCGGCTTCTGCAAATGGCCTTGACGTGTCTCTTATTAGCTTTGATGGCCCTGCTGTTGAAATGAAAAGAGCCCCTTGACTGACTAGCACCAACTAAGTGTCTGCGAGGCTCCGTTCTTCTGAAATCTTTTAGCAAGGATTCCCGCGGAGTGAATGCCCATGTCAAAAGAAACCATTGGGCCAAAGATAAAGAGATTCCGGCAAAAGAGAAAGCTCACTCAAGATGAGCTGGCAGCCTCTTTAGGATATTCTGGGAAATCCGTCATTTCCCATATCGAAAAAGGCGATGCGGACATGACTTACGAGAAGATCCTCCTCCTTTTAAGGACATACATGCTGGATGCAAATGAACTATTTGATATTAGGGAAATCGACAAGAGAATAGATGACTGGCGGATGGAACGGCGAAAGGGCAAAAAGGTCGCAATATACATTCACGGGATGCATGGATCTGCGAAAGAGGCGGATGATTATTCCTATTTATCAGAAGAATACGATGTCCTCGGATTGGATTATCAAGACGGCAATCCGTGGGAATTGGAGCAGACCATTCGATCCGAATTCGAAAAGCTAACCAAGAACTATAAAGAAGTCATGGTCATTGCCAATTCCATCGGCGCTTTTTATGCCTATGAGTATCTGTCTGAGTGTCCCTTCAAACACGCCTTCTTCATCTCCCCAATCGCAAGCATGCACCAAATCATTTTCAACATCATGATGCGCGAGGGAATAGGCGTTAAGGATTTGGAAGAAAAGAGATTTATCTCCTGCAAGGATGGAACGATGCTGTCGTTCGATTTCTACCGGCACGTTTCTAACGATAAGGATGCCTGGGAAGTCCCAACCGACGTCTTATATGGTTCTGGAGATGAATTGGTCTACATCGAAAACATCGCGGATTTCCTAGCGGACCATCCGAAAGCGAAACTAACGGTAAAGCATGGCGCGGGGCACTATTTCCATACTCCTAAAGAACGAGAGTTTATCAAAGAATGGATCCTCGCTTCTTTGGGCCCAAGAGACTGATCGTTTATAGATGCCTACCCTCTTTTTTGAGCTCGAACCCGTTCGGCTTGCCGAAGTGCACAAAGATTATCGCGGAGCAGCGATTATGGAATAATGGATGGGCAGAAAACGTCCACAAGTTTGATCAAAATGAGATTGCTATTTGAAATTGATTCAAAGAATTACGATGAAAAGGGTAGGGTCTTTAGAAGGCCATCCGCGAGAGCCATTATTATTAGAAACAATAAGATATACATGGTCCATAGCCTCCTATGGGACTATTACAAATTCCCCGGTGGCGGAATCGAAGAACAAGAGTCGAACATAGACGCCCTTATTCGGGAAACGGCTGAAGAAGCGGGGTTAGTGGTAATAAAAGATTCCATCAAGGAATATGGCTACGTGCATCGGATCCAAAAGGCAAAAGACGAAGGGTTTTCCGTGTTTGTGCAAGACAATTTCTATTACTTTTGCGACGTCGAAGACAAAGTGATTGAACAACGGCTGGACGATTACGAAGGCTATGAGAGATTCACGCTGGAATTAGTCGACCCTAAGGTTGCCATTAACGCGAATAGAAACAATGGTCACGACCCGAAAAGGAAAGCCATGTTGGAACGTGAAGCCAAGGTTTTGGAAATGCTGATTGAAGAAGGGTATTTTGAATGAAGGAATCAGAGCCCTTAAGATTCAATTGGCTCTTTGAACGCTAAGAACCCCTTCTTGCCCAGCAGATAGGCTCCTACCAAAAGGGTGCCTTGGGCGATGATATTGATTGCTTCTTCGACCCAGTTGGCGGTCGTGACGTTCATGCCGGACTTCTCGGATATGGGCTTCATCGCCCCCATCACGATGAGGGCGACACAGGAGACGATAAACAGAACTAAACATAGCCAGTTTTTGTTCTTGATCGCCAAATAAGAGAGGGACGTGGCGATCATAAGCTCCCCGATGACAAGCAAGGCGATGAAAACCATGCTCCCGTTTTCTGGCCTGGCCGCCACGGCTAAGGTGGGCAAGAAAAGCAGAAGGGGAAGCGCGTTGACGTTGGCCACGCTGGCTTGTTTCTTTTCAAATAGAAGCGATAGCAGACCGATGCCCATAAGGACGAATCCCAATGATTGGGTAGGCATGAACATCACGTCGAACGGATAGAAGTCGCAGACGTTCAGCGACAGCAATATCTTCCATATCGCTTTGAACACGCCCGCGGTTAGACTAAGCGTCACCCCGGAGCAAAGCATCACCGCGAATGGCTTCTTTAGTTTGTTGAACAATTCCTTGATGAGGATGCACCCAGCGAGGGCGAATAGGATCACGGGGACTAAATCCACGATACCCATGAAAAGGGAATAATCTTCCGCATAGTGCTCAGTCATATTATTGCTTCCTTTGCATAGCGATTTTACCATTCTCGGCAAGACATAAGAATTGAAGTAACTTTGATGGCGATGCGGCCCGTGGCTAAAGGTTCCATTAGGGTTGGACATCGTATCGATATGCAAACGCAAAATCGATAGCATTAGGTATACTGTTAGCCTTTTTGGTCGCCATCGTTCAACAAGCCGCGTCTCTCTCCTATGCGATGGAGACCGCGGTTTTCACAAAACAAGCCAGCGAAGATACGCGCGCTTTAATGTTTGGAATTGCCATATTCTCTGCCGTTTTAAGCGTCCCCGCTTTCTTCTGGGGCGCCATCATGCTTCGAGAAAGGGGAACGAAAAGAGACATCGCAAGCGCCACAGTGGCGGTAGTGACATTTGCCTTTGGAGCCACTTATTTGGTCGTTGCCTTCGTAAACAGATTGCACGCGGTGGGCGCTAGCCTTTTTTAGGTCTTCTATTCCTGCATTTCGAAGTTTTTGGCCCATGCGCCGACAAGCCTAAGGCGAAGGCCGTTTCAGTGGATGCTTTTCAATGGTGGCCTAGGCGCGCTTAAGAACCCGTGGATTCATAACGTCTTGCGCACAACGTCCAAACAAGCGTCGCCAGTGTGAAGAAGGCGATCGCCACCCCAACGATGATGAGGCTAAGCAAGTAGGGGTTATAAGTCCCATAGAGCAAGGTATCGACCGGCAAGGAGATGAATAGCCCAAACGGGAGGATGAATATCAAGATAAAGCGGACGACCTGTGGGTAGATGGCAAGAGGGTATTTCGCATAGACGGTGAAGTTATAGACGATTTGCAGAAGCGGTCCGCTGCGTTTGAAGATAAACGCCAAGGACGAGAAGGCGACTTTGAACGACGTGATGATCACCGCCCCGAATATCGCGCCGATGATCAAGACGAATACCGCCCCAAAGGTTACCGACACCTGAAGATTCAACCCGCAGACGACGATCATCGTGACGCCGACGATGATCTCGCCGAAACCATCTGGCTGGAACGTCTCCGCGAACATTTGGAAAATGACGGGGACGGGTCGTAAGAAGTGGCGGTCCATATCGCCTAATTGGACACGGCGGTACGCTACGAGCCAAAACTCGTCGCTGAAGAGATGGTCAAGGGCAATCGGAAGCATCGAAAAACCATAAAAGAAACCAACTTCTGCAGGGGTATACCCTTTTAATGTGGGAATAGCCTGCAAAATGAAATAGATGGAACACAGCGCGCATGCGTTGGAAATCAAAAAGGAAAGGATGGAGATGATCGCGTCCTTTTTGTATTCCAGACGCGACAGCATGCTGCGCTTGATGCAAGTGAAGTAGAGCTTAACGTACCGCATCCTATCCCCCTTGCACCGTCACGAGTTTTATCGCGTGGTTGAAAAGCAATTTGCCAATCAGTTCCAACAAGACGAGCCACCCTAACGCGATGAGGATCACTTTCGCGCATTCGAGGTAATCGTATTTCATCATCAGGATCAATACGGGGTTCTGGCTCATGCCCGCGAAGGGCATATAGGAGACGATATCGCGGAATACGGGTGGAAAGAAGGCGATGGGGAGCAGGGTGCCTGATAAAAAGGACACCACGGTGGTCTTTAACGCATTGAGACCCCAAGCGGCGGTAGTGTAGAAGCACAAAATCCCGAATATGTAGGAGATGGCGCCGTTAAGAAGGCACGCGAGGACGCTCGCGACTAGGAATAAGAGGAAGTGGGCGATGAAATCCCACGCCGAAATAACGGGCAAATACCCAATGCCAATAAGCGTGGCAAGGCTTGCGGCGTAAAGAGGAAGACCGAAGACGAGCGACATCATCAAGAAGGCCCCGACGTTTGAGGCGATGAATTTGCCCCTATATGAGATGGGCTTGATCACGAAGTTGCCAATCGTTCCTTCTCGCACATCTCGGTTGATGAGCCATAACGTGTCATCGTTAAACGCGATGAACGTGAAGATCGTCGTCAAAACGACGTAGACGATCATTTCCTTATAGGTGAAGCCGTTGATGGAAGAATCCATCCTGCCTTCGCTGCTTTGGTATACGGCAAGCCACAAGAACACCATACAGGCCACTTCGAAAACGGTGACGATCGCCCAGGTGATGATGTTAAAGCGATACGCCATCATGTCGATGGCCGCCGCGCGGGCGAATGGCTTATACCTTCTTAGCCATCGCATGCTCTTCCTCCTGTTGGGAAAGTATGGTTTTCACGACATCTTCAATGGAAATATCCGCAATTTTCATGTCGATTGCGTGATATTGGGAAAAAGCGTATTGGACGACCTGTTCGAGAATGACTTTGTCGGCGTCGAAGGAAAGCAGGACTTTGTCATCCTCCACGGTCATCGTGACGTCATTAGAAAAAGGCGGGACTGAGTTTGGATCGACGCTCGGCGGCACGGTGAGCGTCAGTGTTTTGATATTTCCAAACCGACGTTTGATATCTCCTAACGGCCCATCGTAAATGATGGTTCCCTTTTCGATCATGATGATGCGCGAGCAAAGGTTTTCGATATCCTCCATGTCGTGGGTGGTAAGCACGACGGTGGTGTGGTATTTCGCGTTTAGCGCATGGATCGCGGTGCGGATTTTGTCTTTGACGAGGACGTCCATGCCAATGGTTGGCTCGTCGAGGAAGAGGATTTTCGGATTATGCAGCATCGAAGCCGCGAGGTCTGCGCGCATCCTTTGTCCTAGGGAAAGGGTGCGGACGGGTTGGGTCAAAAACTCGTCGATGCCAAGGACGGAGGATAAGAAAGCCATACGTTCCCCATAATCTGCATCGCTGACCTGATAGATCTCTTTGAGGACCTTAAACGATTCCACCAAAGGGATATCCCACCAAAGCTGGGACTTTTGTCCGAAGACGACGCCGATGTCTTTGGCCACGACCCTGCGTTTGAGATAAGGCTCCAGCCCATCGATCAGGACTTTGCCCGAAGTGGGGGTGAGGATGCCGCACATCATCTTGATGGTGGTGGACTTTCCTGCGCCGTTTGAACCGATATAGCCCACAATCTCGCCTTCTGGGATATCGAAAGATACCCCATCGACGGCACGGGTCTCCGTGTATTTACGCGAGAACAAGGTGGCGATCATACCAAAAAGCCCTTTGCCCCGGACGGGTTTTCGGAAGACCTTCACAAGGTTTTGGACTTGAATCATGATGTGCCCCTTTCGGTTTTAAGTGGGTTATTCTTCTTCGAATTCCACGATTTCTCTTCTGAGGATCTTGACGAAGAAGAAACGGAACCACGTTACCGTGCCCTCGTCGTCTTTATAACGGTATCCTTCCCCGCAGCAATACATGTCGCCATATCGGTAATCGTCGATGCGGCAAGCGATTATTTCCTCGAGCTCATCGGGGTCGAACGCCACGGCAGGGTCTTCTGTGCCTTCGCCATCCCAGCCAAAGTAGGAATCGTAATACTGGGATCCGCCATCTTTATACCGGTAATGGATCTTTACTCTGTATGCTCTGCGCTTCGAAGCGGCTTCCTTCGCCTCTTCGTAGGAGTCGAAGACCCCCTTCATGCTGTAGGGGTCGGTCTGAGACCGAGAAGAAGAGACGACACGCCCTTCGATTTCTTCGGCGCTGTCGACTTCGATATCGTCTTCCAATGTCAGGATGTATTTATACTTTTTAGCCATGCTCAAATCCCTTTTATCAAGGTTTTCTGTTTAAGTCGTTGAGGGCCTCGGCCTTGGCGGCCTCCTCTTCGGTCGCCTTTTGCCCTTCTTGCCCTTCTTCGCTGACGACATAAAGCTTCTTGAACGGAACCTTGATGCCGTGGGTGACCATGAGGAGGTAGAGCTCTCTTTGAATATCCCTGGAGGCTTGGACACGATTGGCCTCTTCGACTTTTGCCAAGAATGCAAGCTCAATGCCGTCTTCCCTTAGGCTGGAAATGCCGCGGTATTCGATTTTTCCAATCACCTTCGGCAGCTTTTGCTCAATGCCGCGCAGGTTATCGCCGATGATGGCCTCCACCCTTTGCACGTCTTCCTCGCGGTCGATGACGAAGTTGACCATGAACGCGGTGGCCAAGCGCGACAAATTGACGACTGTTGAAACCTTGCTGTTGTTGATGGCTTTGATGTTACCTGCCCAATCCGTCAACTTTGTGGAACGAAGGCCGATTTCGGTGATGGTTCCGCGGAAGGAGTCGATGATGACGATATCCCCTACGTCGAAGAAGTCATCAAAGACGAGGAAAAGGCCGCTGACGATATCCTCAATCAGGCTTTGGCAGCCAAGACCGATGATAAGGGTGACGATTCCAATGCCGGCGACGATGGATGTCACGTCCACGCCCCAAACGGACAAGACGAATCCTGCGGCGAAAATGGCAATGACGTATTTCACGATGGATTTGACCACCGAACCGACGGTACGGCTGCGTTTTCCTTTCCAAGTGACGAGCCCAATGATGAGATTCAGCAGGAATCCTACGACGACGGCGATGGAAACGATGGCGATTGTCCATAGGATATTCGTACCGAAAGTCCCCAATTTCCCTAACAACCATTGCCAACCGCTGACGCCCGGCCCATACATCGAATCGGCAATGTCGGCCAATCCGAGCTCACGCGCCGATAAAACAAGGGCGATGACGAAAAGGACGAATAGGCTGAAAACCGAAAGGACGATGAAGGTGATCTTTTGCGCCTTGGTTCGGCTTTGCCACCATGTCAGTGGTTTCGCGAGTTTGCGTTTTTTCTCTTCATCCATTGTCGTTTCCTCCTTTAATAGGTGAAGCTATAGAGCTTTTGGGTCTTGCTGTAATCGAAGTTATTCGTCGAGAAGAAGTTGAGGACATATTCGCCGTGTTCTTCAAACGCGATCGATCCATCGTAGGCTTGGGCCTTGGGAAGTTCGATGGTTTGAAGCGTCTCCCCTTCGAGCAAGAAGATGAGCGAGCATTTGTAGTTGCTCGTGGTTGATAGTTTAAAGTGGTAGTTGAGGCTCGTATCCACGACGGAATAGGAGCCGTTTTTAATGGAAGGTTTCGTGACGAGGGGGTTTACGATGGTTCCAACGCCCAAAACCCCAGCCACAAGAGTCGCGGCGAAGGCGGTGAGCTTTGCCTTCTTGCTGATCTTGATTTTGCTGGTTTCGGGATTGGTTGTCTGGACGTTGCTATAAAGAGACTTATCGACCAAACCGTCGCTTCCGCTGGCGTTAGCTATGTAGAAACCGTCATCTCCGTTCATAGTCGTTTGGAATATTATCTTCGTTGCCCTAGGTAAAATGAAACCTAATGTTTCATCTCGTAGGCAAGATTGGGCGTTGTTTCAAAGTGGCGTTAGAATGGACGGCGACTTAGAAAGGGAATCCCATGGAAATCAATTATGATAAATGGGAGCGTGAGGTATATGGCACCTCGGAAGAGAAGACGCTCCGCGCGACGGTAGTGACTGGGGAAGATTCAAAGCACTACGTGATTCAACTGGAAAGTGGCGTTGAGCTCCGCCTCGATTTGGTCGCGGACACCCATTTTGATAATCTTCAACTGCTTTCGGATGACCCGTGGCAACGTTCTCTGTCTATCCGCAGGCCAAGCGAAGAGAAATATGAAATCGAATTCGAGGACGAAGACATGGATTATTGCGTCCTTGAGACAACCGTGGTTCGCAAAGGGAACAAGAAAAAGGAAATGGCGAACACGCATAAAGAGATGCCAAAGGCGGTCTTTTGAGGAAACACGGAAGCCCCTCTTTACGAACATAGTCTTTCCATGATCGTTAAAAACAACAAGTAAGGCTCGAACGCTCCGCAGATTGTGTTGGCTTTGTTTTTAGCGGTTCCAAAGATGCTGCGCATGCGCTCGCCAACGACGTTTACTCCGCAATCGGATCTTTGGAGGTATTCCCTGAAAGAAACCCCATTTTCGCAATGCCGAAATCCTTCCCGTTTCCCGTCAAAAAGCTACTTATCAACAAACGATATCTGGCTCTTTACGCGATAGGAAAAGACATTGTTTTTATTTATCGCATCTTAGATTCGCGCCGGAAATTCGATAATTTGGTCGTCTGAGCCACATTAACGACTTTGATCAACAAGAACGTAAAGAACCGGCTCTCTGTTTGCGGTTATTTCTTCTTTTTGGAAGCAAGATACTTGCGGGCGTGCTCTTCCACGTAGTCCTTCATTAAATCCGGATCGGTTCCAGAACCTAACGGGGCGAGCGGTGGGACGCTTGCCAACGCGGCGCGTTCCTCTTCGGCTTCGATGGCGTCCTTGTTGTTGGAAAGGGCATGGAAACGTATACGTTCCTCAGGGTCTATATGATGGCCGTTGAAAGCCCAAATCGCTTGGGCGTTGGTCAAAGGCCGAGGCTGGAACACAAAGTAACTCTCCACGTAGGTTTTGTCTAAGAAATCGTACGCCTTAAATTCCAGGTACCGAGATTCCTCAAAGGGAACGTCCAACGTGCCATTGCGTGGCGTCGCGTTACCTTCCCTGTCGACTTCGTTGTAGCGGTACTCCAAATGGACGTGGTCTTTTTCCTCGGTCGCGACCATGGATAGCAACGCGAAGAAGTCTTTCACCCCATCGCAGAGGATGGCGTTTTCGTAATGGTACACGCCTCGCCCTCTGCTTTTGGAGTTCCGGGTTTGGATGTCCATATAGAGAAAGTGACGCATCGGTTTATCCTCAGGGCTTAATGGTACGGGGCGGAAACTTATTTTGCAAACCGTACGTGCGCACAAAACCGCGCCACATTGTAGAATGGATAGAACAATTTGGAGGAACGCTTATGCCTAATGAAGCGATGAAGAAACTCCAGCCCTTTTTCGAAAAGAAGGAACGGCTTGGCCATCTTTTGGGGCTATTGAGTTTTGACGTTGAGACCACCGCGCCCGAGAAGACGATCGAAGCAGAGAACGATTTGCTCAGTTTTTACGGCGCCGAATACGCTGCGATTAACAAAGACCCTGAGTTCATCGCCTTGGTGAAGCAAGCGAAAGAGCAAGGCAATCTTAACGATGCCGAAACGCTGCTGATTGACGACTTGCTATTCGATATCTCCGTGATGGAAAAGATCCCGATGGAAAAATACATCGAGTGGAGCAAAGCCGAAAGCAAATGCGAAGAGATGTGGAAGAAGGCGAAGGCCGCCGCGGATTGGGGCATCGTCGAGCCTTATTTCAAGAAAGTGGTGGAGATATACCGCGAGAAGAGCGAACTGTATCGTTTGCCTTTCCATAAAACCCCATATGATTCTTTCCTCTCCCTTTACGAGAAAGGGCAAACCGAGGAGGACGTGAATTTAATTTTCGAGCCCTTAAAGCGTTTCTTGGTGGGGAACTTAGACAAAGTCTTGGAGAAACAATCCCATTGGGCCCCGGAGAAGATATTGCCTCATTCTCAGGATGACCAAGCGCGTTTGTCCATCGATCTGTTAAAGGCCATCCAATACGATTTGAGCCGAGGCGTATTACGCGAAACGGAGCATCCTTTTAGCAACAACATCGCCCGCGACGATTGCCGCGTCACCACTCATTATTATGAAAACGATTGGCGCAGCTCCATGTTCTCGGTGATCCACGAAGGGGGCCATTCGATCCAATTCCAGAATTGGCCGGATTACCAATTCGAGAACCATGTCGATGGCCGTGCTTCCGCTGCCCTTTGTGAAACCCATTCTCGGTTCTATGAGAACATCATCGGGCGCAGCCACTGCTTTGCCCCGACGTTGTTGAAACTATGCCAAAAGGATTTGGGCGGCGAATTCTTGGACATGGACGAAGAAACTTTCTACCGATTCATCAACCGCGTTAAACGGTCGCTTATCCGTACCGATTCCGATGAATACACGTATTGCCTACACATCATTTTGCGTTACGAGTTGGAACGCGATTTGATCAACGCCAAATTGGAAGTGGAGGACTTGCCTAAGGCATGGAATCAAAAATACGAGGAGTTCCTGGGCGTTGTCCCCCCGAATGACTCCTTGGGCGTGATGCAAGACACCCATTGGTTCGGTGGGGCGTTTGGTTATTTCCCTTCTTATGCGTTAGGCAACCTTTACGGGGCGCAGATCCTTCATTACATGAAAAAGGATCTCCCGTTTGATGAGCTTCTCGCGAAAGGGGACCTCACTCCGATACTGACTTGGCTTCGGGAGAAAGATTTCGCATATGACTATTTGGATCCGAAAGAATGGATCTTAAAGGTCACGGGGGAAAGCATGAACCCAGAGTATTTCATGGAATACCTGAGCGAGAAATACTTGTAAGAGTGGGGATACGACGATGGACGAAAACGTTAAGGAAAACTACGAGCGACTAAGCAAGGTCTATGGCGTGGACATGTACGAACTCGTCTTCGGCGAAGGGGGTTCGTCCCAACCTTTTATCCAGACGGATTGCCTGATGGGCCGTTAAGCGCGATGCGCGATGCGTGGATTCGCAAGGAACTCAAGGATTGGGCAAGGAGAGAACGTGGCATCGACCTCGTCGAACCAAGCAGAGTGCGTTGGGTCTTCCAGTTCAACCACATAGTCGTTCCTACGAAAGAGGAAATCGTGGGCAAAGGCCTAAGCTTGGACCTTTTGCATGAGCTTGCGTCTGCCAAACCTGATGTAGAACGTATCCGCCAGTTAGTCCAGAGCCCGAATAACGAAGGGGCTTACCGCATTATCGTTATCATCAAAGATCGTCCCATCCTTTTGGTGGAAACCAAGTTCTTCGATTTGCCACAGGAATGGAAGGACATCCTTATTTCAGGTCACGTGTCATTCCTTTTCGATGATTTGATCTGTGATTTTGGGATTACCAAAACCACGCGCAACTTACCTTACGGCAGGGGATGCGCGGTGGAACCGATGAAGGGGCACTTTGGAGACGCGGTTATTTCGGGAAACGTTTTCGAAAAGTTTGAGCCCGACTTAAAGGAATACTATGAGTTCGAACAGGACTGCCTTTATTCCTTGGTGAACGTTCCTTCTAACGTCACTTCAGTCCGTAAAGGGGCGTTCGAGGGCGTTTCCAGTTTATTGATCCGTTACGAAGGAAACGTTTCGGATTGGCTGAACGCGCAGGTCGAAGAAGGGGCGTTGCCACGCGAAGTGGCGGTGCGATGCGATGACGCCATGATTCACTACGTCAACGTCACCCACGAAAAAGCAGGCAGCGGCATTTACTATGGCTATGCACACCTCATGAACCCGTATAGCATCATCGCGCAATATCCGATGGAGATTGGTGATCTTTGGGGCTTCGTCCGCACGAACCTCTATGCCATCATCGTCAGCGTTTTCTTCTCTTCGCTGGGATTTACCGCCTCGGATGAAGATGAACGCGAAGTCTGCATCCTGGATTACGATAACTTCAAAAAGATTTACTGCGTGGACGTGGAAGCGGGTTGATGCCATTTTAGCCAAAAAGGACTTTGGCGCGTGCCGGGTGACGCAACTTTTTGCAGGCCAAAACCTTCATCTGAGACACTCTTTGTGGGGATATGCCGAATCCATGGGCGAGTTCCGTCAACGTTTTCTTTTCGTCATTCAAGCCAAAATAACTGCGAACGATGATTTCCTCGCGATCGCTTAAATCGTGAAGGATTTGATTGATTTTGCTTTCGGCGTCATCGGGCAATTCCGTTTTGCCATAGACGTCTTGGATAAAGTTTCGCATTGCCTGTCCGTTCATCGTTTTCCCTCCTTGGTGCAGGGATTGTAGTGATTCCACCATTTTCAAGGCAAGGGATTTTCCGGACAAATTTAAAAAAGGAAAGATAAGGCAAACTCTCGCAAAGCGAGACGTTAGGGAGGAAAATATTAGCCGATATGAAATTCAGAACGTATGAAGAAGGCGATTACGAGTTGCTCCGCGGCTTTTTGATTCGCCTCGCCCAGCAAGGAGACGAATACCTCCATTGGAATTGGGGTAGGTTCGAGTGGGCGGTGGGAAATTGGTTGTTCAATATGCCCTTTATCCAGAAAATCGGCCTTTGCTTCGACGGGGACGTTCTTGTTGGAGCCGCGTTTTTCGACACGACCTTTTGTACGTGCGAGTGCCTATTGGACCACGAATTTGAATTCAGGTACCCCGAATTCGTGGATTATGCCATCGAAGAGCTTAAAGGCGAAGGGAACATTGGGGTATTCGTCAACGACCGAAGCCAAGGCAAAGTGGAATGTCTTTCCGCCAAGGGTTTCTCGGAGGACAAAGAATCTGCCGAGACGATGTTGGAACTGGACTTGGGTCAGCTCAAGGACCATCCCCTTCCTGCGGGATACCATTTCTCTCCCATCGACTCATCGAAAGAGGAAGACAAAGACAGAGTCTTATGGGTCTGCTACCAAGAGCAAATCTGCCGGCACATCCAAGGGGGTGTCTGGCTGGCGCGTCAGAAAAAGGAAAGCCCCTACATGAATCCGACTTTGAGCATCGCCCTTTGCGATCCACGTGGCGAATGGATCGGCTACGTGGCTGGATGGTTCGATCCGCAAAACGACTTTCTTCACATCGACCCTATTCGCGTGGTTTCAAAGAATGGCCCTGAGGGTTTGGCTAGTGCCTTAGTCACAGAGTTGTTGCGCCAAGGAAAGGCGCTTGGCGCAAGACGTGCCATCGTTTTGGGCGGTTTGGAACCCTACGCCGAACTTGGTTTTAAGCCCGCCCAGCGTTATGCGCTTTACTTCAAGCCAAAGGCTTAATTGTTCCCCACAGCCTTGACGTGGGGTAGTACACTTATCTCGTCATTCAGAAAGGAACAATATGAACAAAAAACTCCTACTCGTGTTGCTTCCTTTGGCGTCTATCGCCCTCACCGGCTGTGGGGAGAAGAAGTATGCCGAACATCTCGAGGACTACGTCCGCACCATGACGTACCACGACAAGTTCAACATCCTTCAGCTGACGGACATCCATTGGAATAACAACACTTCCACGATGGCGTCGAAACGCTACCTGGAGAAAACGCTTGCCGAAGCCGATCGCCACATCAAGGAGACGCAGGGTCCCAACGCGAAGATCGACCTCATCGAGCTCACCGGCGACCAATTCATGCTCGCCAACGCCTACCATATCGGCGCCTTCATCGAATTCTTCGAGGCCAAAGCGGTCCAATACGGCTTCCAATACGCCTCCATTTGGGGCAACCATGACCGTCATGGCATCTATAACCCCAACTATTTGGCGGACGAGTTCCGCAAAGCGGAGCACAGCATCTACGTCGAAGAGGAAGATGACCTCTATGGCCGTAGCAACTTCGTGATCAACCTGACCGCGGACGGCACGAAAAACAGCGCGACCAAGTGGCAGCTCGCCAATTTGGATTCGGGCGCCTCGTTCTCCGAGTCCGCCGCCGCCCCGTTCCGCGATTACGATTACATTCGCCCGGATCAGACGGAGTGGTGGATCCAAGAGCATAACGCGGTGGGCAAAGCTACTCCCGCGATCGCCTATTACCACATCCCACAAGATGAAAACCTCACCGCGTGGAACGACATTCACAAAAACGGTGCGGCCTATAAGCACAAATTCTTCAAGCTCGAGGGCTTTGGGGATAACGGCAACCCGCAATACGCGAGCGACTTCCTCGATCGCGCCGTGGACGAAGGCCATAACCTCAAAGGCGCCTTCATGGGCCACGCCCATAACGTGGATTGGACCGTCGAGTACCAAGGCGTGGTCTTGGGCTTAGGCGTCAAGACGGGGCCCGAACTTTATTACGCCCACATCGATCCGGCCGACCAAGACCCCAATACGCAAGAAGGCCTCGCCTCCGTCGGCATCAACGAAAAGTTCGATTTGATCGGCGCTTCCCTCGTCACCCTCGTGAACGAAGGCGGCACGTTCGAACTGGAGCACCTCTATCTCAACGAAAGGGCATCGGGTGACTTTGTCCGATGGGTGAAATGGTAATGAAAAAGTTCTTTGACAAAGAGAATTTCGTTCTCTCTTCCTTTGATCCCAAGGCGCGTCGCCAGTCCTTGGTGCTTTCCCTTCTCCTCATCTTCTTCTTCGCCATCGCGGCGTTCACCTTCTTCAACATGCTCTATTGCTTCGCCGATGTCGTTGGCTCCATCGTCAGTGGCAGCCCCGACGTGGCGATCTTGGACTTCCTGCGGAGCCTGCCGGTTTTCCTCACCTTCTTCATGACCCTTTGGGGCCTATTATTGCTGCACGCCTTCTTTAGAAACGTCAGCGAGGAGCGCCGCATCCACTCCTTGAAGAAGGACGCGACCACCATTTTGTCCTTCGCCGGACTGAACATCGTTTACATCCTTTCCCGCACGGTCAGCGGCGCTTATTTGAGCTTGGTCGAAGGCAGTCCCTCGGCCTTGTATCCTTTGGATGCGTTGCTGTATTCGCTGTTATTCGTCGCCATCGGCGTCTTGGCGTTGGTATACGCGAAGAAGTGGCAAGACAAACTCCCCTACGTCGTGCCTAGCCGCGGACCCATCGTGAAGCGCGCCCGGTTCGTCTATTGCCTTTTCGTCACGTTCTGGATGCTCTTTGCCCTCTATGGCTTTGGCGCCTTCTGGATTGGCCTATTCATCATCGACTTCCTACATGGGTATCTGTTCTTCTCCATCGCCTTGCTTTTGGTGTTCTTGGTGAACTTCCTCTTCTTGGCCGTGTGGGAGTTCTACTTCAACGAGCTCAAGGAGGAGAAGCGGAAGGAGTTCCTGCTCCCCTTGTCCTTGGTGGGCTTAGGCTGCTCCGCGGTGACCGCCGTCATCTACTTCATCGCCCTTGGCAACAACTTGGACGGCCCAAGCAACGTCGGCTTCGGCGTCTTGCCCGTGGCCTTTGCCGCCAGCGTCAACATCGCGACTCTCCTTTTGGTGGCCACCCCGGTCATCGTCTCGATCGTCGCCTTGGTCAAAGGTTTGTTGGCCCGAAAGGCCCTCAAAGCGGCGGAATAACCCTCATCCACTCGTTAAGCGCCTTCATTCCTGAGGGCGCTTTTCTCGTTGGCTTTCCTGGGCATACGCGTATATAAAGAGGAAGCGATTTGTGGGGTAGGGGAGCAAACCTTTTGTGAAGACCGCTTCCAGAGCGTTTATAATGGGTGCCGCAAAAGGAGGCGATAAGATGGGACAAGTCATCGGCAATTACATGAGAAACCATTGGGTGAAGTTCATCGTGGCTTTCCTGATCGCTTTCGCAAACCTTGCCATCTTCAATTCCGCCGCCGGCTCATGGACGGCGCTGATCTCGTATTGCGATGGGGCCTTCATCGGTGGGGCCAGCGTGGTGTTCATCGGGGGGCTATCCTGGGTGAATTCCCTCGGTGGCTTCGATTTGGCCTCCTATTACTTCGGCCGGAAAAAGACCGAGTCGGGCTTTGAGGACTATTACCAGTATGTGGATCGGAAGAAGGAAACCCGTCGCGAGGACCGGTTTGGCTTCCTCCCGTACCTAATCGTCGGGGTTTTGTACATCATCGTCGCCGCGGTTTTGCTCGCGTTCATCCCACGCGGGTGATGTAACCGCTTTCATCCGCTTTCAGAAAAAATAAGGGGTTAAAATCTGCCCCCGTTTTTTCTTAATCATGTCGGAAAAATATAGACGGCATCGATGTTTTTTACTTTTTCAATCCGCGCTTGACAAAAAACAACCCGAAAGTATGATTTCGTCACCTCTAATATCGTGTGATTTAGGGGGCATGCAAGGAGGAAAAATCATGAAAAAGCATGGAATGATTCTTCTGCTCTCTGCGTCGCTCCTCGGACTCGCCGCTTGCAACCTGATCCCTCAGCGCAGCAGCAGCAGCCAGCCCAGCAGCACGCAAGGCACTACTTCAGAATCGAGCTCTGAAGAGTCTTCTGCTACTTCCACCTCCGAAGAACCCGCTGTTCCCGCCGCTGATGGCGCTTTCAGCTACGTGTATTCGGATGTTGAAGAGCGTACCGAAATCCTCGGTAAACTCGAGAAGTATGCGGTTGAGAACAAGCTCACCGGCCTTACCATGTATGGCGATGGCGGCTATGTGATGTATCAGGAGTCCGTTACCAAAGGTACGAACAACTACATCCCTGGCTATGGCTTCGGCATCCTTGGCGAAGGCGACTTGGTCGCGGACCTTGGTGGTGAAAGCAACCCCGATTGGAAGCGTTACTACCACTCCTACGAGACCTCGGACCCCAAGAAACTGAACTATCAGAACGACAAGGGCTCCGTCGTCGGCGACCTCATCACGTACACCAACGCGGGCTATTTCGACACGCAGATGAACGAGACCAAAGACGGCTATGTCTGGGTCGGCGACCTCTCTAAGGCTGCCCGTCCGATCGCCGTCGATCCCAACGATGCGGGCTATGCGAGCACCTATCGCTTCCCCGTCAAGGTTGGTTCCGAATTGAAGTATTCGACCACTTCCGAGAAGTACGCCAAGTACAACAACCGCGAAGTCCAGCTCGAAGACTACATCACCCCGTACAAGATTTACTACACCGCCGCCTACGGCATGGTCCGTGGCAATGAGAACCTCTCCGGTGCCGGCTCCATCAAAGGCGCTGCCAGCTACTATGCCGGTTCCGCCGAGGGCTTCAACGAGTCTCTCTGGGCCAACATCGGCATCAAGGCGTACGTCGACGATCTCGACGGTCAGTCCTACTTGGAGTTCACCTTCAACCAGCCGACCACCCGCTTCTACGCGATGTACTACCTCACCAGCGGTATGTTCGCTCCCGTCCCGGAAGAGTTCATCACCGAAATCGGTGGTGGCGACTTCGCCACTGGCACCGCCAACTGGGGCGTGTTCACCGACGATGAGTCCATCATCGACCACTGGCTTTGCACCGGCGCCTACAAGATCGAGCGTTGGGACATCGACAAGCAGATCGTCTTCCAGAAGAACGAGAACTATGCCGACCGTGGCCGCTATAAGATCCAAGGCGTCCACCTCAACATCCTCGCCGCTGCTGAATCCGACCCCGAGGCCGCGTTCAACGAGTTCCTTCTGAACAAGCTCCACGCCACCTCCATCCCCTCCACGCAGTTGGAGAACTACAAAGACGATCCGCGTACGACCGTCACCGCCGACTCCTCCACCTACAAGCTCAACATGAACACCTGCGACCAAGAGACGTGGGAAGAGCTCTTCGGTGAGAACGGCTCCATCGAACCGCACCAGCCTGGCACCTACTGGGATGTCAAGCCTGCCATGTCCAACAAGGACTTCGTCTCGGGCCTCTCCTTCGCCCTTGACCGTAAGACCCTCGCCGAGGCCATTGGTCGCACCCCGAGCGGCAACTACTTCGGCAATGGCTACATGAGCGATCCTGAGAACGGTATCCGCTACAACGACACCCAGGCCCACGAGGATGCCGTCGCCTCCCTCATGGAAGGCACCGACGGCTACGGCTACTCCCTCGAGTCCGCGAAGGCCGCCTTCCAGTCCGCCGCCGAGCAGCTCATCGCTGAAGGCGCCTACGAAGAAGGCGATACCATCGAGATCGAGATTGCCTGGCAGACCACCGCTCAGGTCAACCGTGAGCACAAGATGATCGAAAAGAACCTCACCGATGCGTTCAACACCGATGAGAACCCCCTCCGCCTCAAAGTCAACTCTTGGGTCGGCGCCACTTGGTCTGACGTCTACTATGACAAGATGATGACTGGCGAATTCGACATCGGCTTCGGCTCCATCTCCGGCAACACCCTCAACCCCCTCAACTTCCTTGAGGTTCTCAAATCCGATAATTCCTCTGGCTTCACGCTGAACTGGGGTCTCGACACCAACGAGCCTTGCGAAGACCTCGTCTTCGATGGCAAGTATTGGTCCTTCGACGCCCTCTGGACCGCCGCGGACCAGGGCGCCTACGTCGTCGAGGGTGCCAACGCTCCGCTGTTCACCGCCCTCGGCGTCGCCAAAATGGAACGTTTCGCTGATGGTTCCCTTGCCGTCACGACCGGTGCTATCTGCGCCGAGCTCTATGACGAAGAAGGCGAGCCTCTGGCCATCACCTTCACCTCGGAGATGGCGATCTACATGGGCTCCAGCTCCAAAGGCAACTACACCGAGTTCGATCTCTATCCCGTTACCGACGGTGATGGCAACAAGTTCGTCGCCCTTGAGACCTACGCCAACGCTTCTAGCGTCGAAGTGGAAGACCGTTTGCTCCCCAGCTCTGCCTTCCAGCAGGTGACCGTTGATGGTATCGAATATACCACCGTCACCTTCCCGGCCGACGTTGTCGCTGCCATCGCTGAGGTCGCCGTTGCCACCTATGGCGTGGAAGCCGTGGCGGTCGATGTCTACAAGGCTCAGTACTTCCTTGGCGACTCCTCCATGTACACCTACGTCGCTTCCTTCGGCCCGTACAAGATGCCCGCCATCCCTGCCGCTGAATAAGCAGTAAGCTCTCTACATCAACATTCGTGGAAGGATTAGCGCCGAATAAGCGCTAATCCTTTCACACCAAGAGGATTCGTTCCGGAAAGGATTAAAATGGGCAAATACATTGCAAAAAGGTTAGCGTTGGCAGTCGTGACGCTGTTCATCATTCTTTCGCTGACCTTCATTCTTATGAAACTCCTGCCATTCGAGATGCCTCCCGGAACCGACCGTGAAGTGTTCTCCTATTTTGAAAACCAAGTCTACCTAGGCTATGTCACTCGTTTTGAGGAAGAAACGTCTGGGTACGGCCGGTTGCTCTGGAGTTATCGCTTCGAAGGCGCCAAATCGACGTACTACTACTATCAGACGCCGGTTATGCTCCAGTACTTCTACTGGCTTAAGAACATCGTCACCGAATGGAACTGGGGCGTCTCCCGTTCCATCCTCCCCAACGTGTCGGCCATCACGATCATCATGATGCGGTTGCCGACCTCGATGTACCTGAACATCATTTCGGTCATCGTCTCCGTCCCTCTGGGTATCGGCCTCGGCATCGTCGCCGCGTTGAACAAGAACAAGCCCGTCGACCATTTCATCTCGACGTTCGTCATGATCTTCATCTCGATCCCCAGCTTCATTTTGATCACGTTCTCCATCTGGATCTTCGCGTACCAACTTCAATGGCTGCCGTCGCAATGGGCGCAGCCGACCGACCCCGATGAGCTGAAGGCGCTTAGTTTCATCATCCCGGTGTTCGCGTTGTCGTTTGGCTCCGTCTGCGGCTATTGCCGTTTCGTCCGTGCCGAGCTTTGCGAAGTCATGGAGTCCGAATATTTGCTTCTCGCCCGCACCAAAGGCCTTACGAAGCGCCAGGCGATTCTCCGTCACGCGCTCCGCAATGCCATGGTCCCGATCGTCCCGGCCATCTTGTCGGAATTCATCGGCATCTTGGGCGGTTCCACCATCTTGGAGAGGCTATACGCCATCAACGGTATCGGCGGCCTTTTCTACGACGCCCTTCAGTGGAAGGATTACAACGTCTTGTTCGTGGACATGGCGTTGTTCACCACCATTTCGCTCGTCGCCGGCGTCTTCCTCGATCTCTCCTATGGCTTGATCGATCCGCGTATTCGCATGGGGGCTAAGAAATAATGGAAAACGAAGAAAAGAACATCCAAAACCCCGTGATCGAGACCGCCGAAGGCATGAACTTCGACGACATCGAGTTCACCGAATACGATTTTGAGCTGCGCCACCAGAAGGCTGGCGAGAAAATCCACGACGAGAAGTTCCAGACGAAGCCCACGACCTTCGTCAAGGACGCCTTCCGCCGTTTCTGCAAGAACAAGGCTTCCGTGGTCGGCGGCGTCATCATCGGCGTCTTGCTGCTGTCCTCGTTCCTCTCGTTCTTGTCTCCTTACGACATCACGACCCCCGCGGCCGACATCGCCAAACTCATGCCCAAGCTTTTTGACGCGGGCACCGGCTGGTGGGATGGCACGCAGGAGTTCTATAACAAGATCTACGACGAAGAAACCAAATCCCCCTATGGCGTGAAGATGGACCATGTGGTTCCTGGAACGCTGGTCGTCAACGAGGAGAGGCAGTACTACAGCTCCCCGAACGAATACGCCAAAGGCGGCTATTACCGCGTTTTGGCGGACACCGTCTTGGGCAAGGGGAAGGACGTCATCTTTTTCAACAGCTACCGTAAGTTCAACGCCAAGGCCTCCGACGAACTCAAGATCACCTTTGTCTTGGGCGACGAGGATGGCGTGGACGGCAAGCGCATCGCCGAAGACTGCACCCTTTACATCGTGGGCAAAGACGCCCTGTATAACGACGTCCGCCTCAAACTTTATGAAGCGGGAAAAGTCCCGGGCAACCACGACGTCGACGTTTCGGCCAAGATGACCGAAGCGGGCTTCACGACCATCGAAGAGGCCCAATACCGCTTTGAGTTCACGACCTTCGAGGACGTCGCGGCCTATATCCTCATCGAATCCGTCAACGCCACCTGCGGCGAATCCGCCTCGGCGAAGGTGAAGACCACCTTGGAAGGCATCTCCTTCAACGACGCCAACTGGGTCGCCTATAACACCACGACCGAGAAATACCCCGAGTCCTACTGGCAGTCCAACGGCATCCGTTTGGTCTATAAGGCCTACGCGCATCTTTGCTCGTACCGCTATGACCAATACAAGGCCATCTTGGGCGAGCGCGACGACGTCAAGATCGGTTGGTCGTTGATCGATAGCTACATCAAAAAGGGCTGGTGCGAGATGTCGAACAAAAACGACGTGTCCACCTTCAAATTGACCCATCCCGAATCGGATGAGTGCCCCATTCGCTCGTTAAGCAAACTCGATCCCGTCGGCGCTTCGGGCGTCTACCAATACGAAGGCATCGTCCTTTACTACCGTTATAAGGGTTACAGCGCCATGCCGAAGTTCGTCTTCGGAACCGACGCCAGCGGCTACGACATGCTCACGCTGTCGCTGTCCTCGTTGAAGAACTCCTTGTTCTTGGCCATCATCACCTCGGCCATCTGCTTGGTGATCGGCTTGGTTTGGGGTTCGGTGTCGGGCTATTTCGGCGGTAACGTCGACCTCTTCATGGAACGTATCACCGACATTCTTTCGGGCGTGCCTTGGATCGTCGTCATGACCCTCGTCATGTTGCTGCTTGGCCGTAACTTCATCACGTTCGGCATCGCCATCTGTTTGACGGGCTGGATCGGTACGTCCTCGCGTACCCGTACGCAGTTCTACCGTTTCAAGGGACGCGAGTACGTTTTGGCCTCCCGCACCTTGGGCGCCTCCGACGCGCGATTGATCTTCCGCCACATCCTGCCTAACGGCTTAGGCACGATCGTCACCGGTTCGGTGCTCATGATCCCAAGCACCATCTTCTCCGAGGCGACCATCTCTTACCTCGGCCTCGGCTTGCAGGGCACCTCGAGCTTCGGCGTGCTTCTGTCGGAGAACCAAATCAACCTCCGTACCCGCCCGGCGCTTATCGTATGGCCGTCCATCATCATTTCGTTGTTGATGATTTCATTCAACCTCTTCGGCAATGGCTTGCGTGACGCCCTCAACCCCACGCTTAAAGGAGGTGAGCAATAATGGCTGAATTCAACGAAAAGATCATTGAGGTCAAAGACCTTACGATCTCGTTTAAGACCGACCACGGCGTCCTTAAGGCCGTCCGTGGCGTGTCTTTCGACCTGTACAAAGGCGAAACGCTTTGCATCGTCGGCGAGTCCGGCTCGGGCAAATCCGTCACCTCCAAGGCCATCATGGGCATCTTGGCCGCCAACGCCATCGTCGAGGATGGCTCCATCTACTATCGTGGCGAGGACCTTCTCCAAGTCGCGGAGGAGCAATTCCACAAGATCCGTGGCCACAAGATTGGTATGATCTTCCAGGACCCTCTGTCCTCCTTAAACCCCATCGTGCGCATCGGCAAGCAGATCACCGAGGCGACGCTCATCAACTCCAATAAGCTGAAGTTGCTCTACGAAGACACCATCTCCGAGGAGCTTATCGCCTACAAGAACTGCATCGCCCGTTACAAAAACGCGGTGAGCCACCAAAAGCTCAAGCAAGAGCAGTTCCTCGCGGAGAAGAAGGCCGCTTTGAAGCACGCCACTCCCGAAGAGAAAGAGCAACTCAAAAAGGAGATTGCCGATTTCAAGGCGATCACCAAACTGAACATTGGCCGCTTGAAGGAGAAACACGCGGAGGAGTTGCCTCCTTTAAAGGACGCCCTTAACGCGAAGAAGAAGGAAGCCAAGGTCCTCGTCAAGGAACACCACAAGAAGGTCCTCGAGGAATATGAGCGCAAAATGGAGGCGGAAAACCTCCGTTACCAAGGCGCCCTGGCCACCTGCGACGAATCCAAAAAGGCTGTAATCCAAAAGGAGCATAAGGAAAAAGTCGCGCAAATCCAAAAGGAAAAGGTCGACCAGCTTCGCATCACCAAGGCCGAGGCCAAGCGCCGCGCCCTCGAAATCATGCGCGAGGTCGGCATCCCCGAACCGGAACGCCGCTATAAGCAGTATCCGTTTGAGTTCTCGGGCGGTATGCGTCAGCGTATCGTCATCGCCATCGCGCTCACCGAGACGCCGGAGATCCTTATCTGCGACGAGCCCACGACCGCTTTGGACGTCACCATCCAAGGGCAGATCCTCGAGCTCATCAAGCGCATCCAGAAGGAGCGCAACCTCTCCTGCATCTTCATCACCCACGACCTCGGTGTCGTCGCCAACATGGCCGACCGCGTCGCGGTTATGTACGCGGGCAAAATCGTCGAATACGGCACCGCGGAAGAAGTCTTCTTCGACCCGCGCCATCCGTATACTTGGGCGTTGCTATCCTCCATTCCGGACATCGACTCCAAGGAACGTTTGGACGCCATCCCCGG
>JAILIV010000045.1 GCA_024695105.1 Bacilli bacterium | reverse complement strand
CGATCCAGTGCCTTGCCTTCATGTTTTTGAAGAGAAGTTTGAACATGATGGATCCTTTCCTTTCTGTATCTTCGATATGTTCCCGATAATAATAGTCTAACGTGCACGCGTAATCATATAAAAAAGGGCAAAACTATACTTTCACATATTCAAAAAAAGATTTGCGGTTTTGCCAATTTTCCATGCACATATACGTGAATCCACATAGTTAAAGCATAGAATCGGCAGTGCATTCCGTCTTTTAGATACGACGCCAAAGAAACGGCACAAAACAAAAATGAGCCGTTTTTGCTAAGTCTGCGAATGAAGGGTTCATTGTAATATCGATTTACCCTTGGAAAAGAAAAGCGCCCTTTCGGACGCTATTGATATAAATTGGTCGAACCGCCCCGTATTGGACGGTATCCGCGTCCGCTTTCATGTCTGTTCAGGGGCTTCGCCGATTTTTGCCAAAGAAAAACCCCGCATTCCATCGTGGAAAAAACGAGGTTTCGGTAAGATTGGCCTGATCTAATTGAGGCGGGCGATGCCTCCGGGCCGAGGTCAGGCCAATTCGGGCAATTCTGGTCTCCCGACCTTGACGCGTCATTGCCCGGCGCGCGAACTGCCCTTGCGTTTGAACGCTTGAACTAATCTCTTTGATGAGAAGTCAGCTTTATCGGTGCGGTATCCTAGCGAAACGATCTCCCTGTCTATCGGGGAGTTTTCACTCGGACCCACTTAACGGGGGCCCTCAGACAAAAAGATGGCTTCCGCCAAAAATACGGAAGCCATCAATTCTATGAATGGAGCTTAAACTTATTTCTCTTTCTTTTTACGGAAGCAGAAGAGTCCGCCCAACGCGATCGCTGCAAACGAAGCGATAGCAATGACAATATACACTGCGGAGTTGTTTTGAGAACCAAGCGAGGGAAGAACTACTTTGGAAGCAGCGGCCGGTCCATTTGTCCAAGTGGATAAGGAATACCTGGAAACGCAGTGCAAATACAAGGTGGCACCGCGAGCAACGCCCGCAACGCCGGAAGAGGTGACGAACTTAGCGGCTTCACCATCAGCAAGGGCGCCTTCAAATCTCGCTTTGTGCTTTGCCCAAACGGTGTTTAGCGAAGAGCCGGCATGGTTTTTCTCCCATTCGGCGGTAGACGTACCGCAAATGTCTTGCATATCGCCCAAGAAGGACGCGGTAAACGCATCAATGTAAACGCCCGTGCTAAAGGAGGTCGCATCTGACCCGTTAACATAAACGCCATAGTTGCCTGCGTCGGTAATCGAAAGATTCGAGCCCAACCAGTCTACCGTTCCGTCATGAAGATGGATGCACTTGAATTCGATGTCGTCTTCTCCAACAGCCAAAACATAGGTTGCGTGGTTGTCTCCCACGACGCTAGCGTCATCCATTTTTACAGCGGTGCTGAATTTCCAAGCAGTACCCGTTTTTCCAACAGCGGAGACAAACTCTGCGTCGCCAGCAATGTAATAACCATCATCGAGGAAAGTGAGATCCGCAGCTTTCACTTTGTTTGTTTCTTCTTCCCAAACAAAATAGAACTCATTAGAGGCATAGGCGCCCCACGTTCCGCCCAAATCGAAATTCGCAGTTTGAGCAGATTTATCGTTCTTTGTAATTAAAAAATGGGTAATGTCAGTTGGGACTTCATACGAGTAAACAACGCCTTCATTGCCATCCGAAATAACGGAGTACTCACACGCAGTAAGCGTGGGGAGAGATTCCCAACTCGTGCCCGAAGATCCGCCCCAATAATGGATTTTCGGATTTGCCCAATCGTTCCAGTTAACGCACAAATAAAGCGTTTTGGTATCCGTTGCGGAAGTTTCAACAGCGACGTCCTTTGTGGATAACGCTTTCGCCCCAAAAGCAGCGCCGCCTAAGGCCAGTGTCGCGATGCCAAGGCCAATTAATAATGACTTTTTCATCTTTAAAACCTTTCTTGGTTCTATGGGCTCACAATAAGGATGCCGCTAACCAGTTATTTTGATAAAAATCGTCAATGTAATTATATCTTAAACGCTTGTGTACATACGAAGAAAACTGACATGATAGTATCGAAAAAACCTTAAAAACCATAAATGTGTGTAAGCGCTTTCATAGAGAATGATTGTATATAAATATATTGAAACATCCCTATATCGCCCCTATATCGCCAAAGAACAACCGCTGTTTCAGAAAACTATTGAAAGAAGTTTCAATTGGCGTTTTCGCTTTTCTTAAGGTTCTAGGGCAATCCTCCCTCATTGCTCGAGCATGTGCAATACATAATAAATAAAGATAAAACTATGATTGTGCGCACATTGAAACCAAGCAACTTTAGTTTTTTTCTATCCCTAAAATTGCCTTAAATCTTATCTTTTTACATACATAACTAGAGAGTATATACAGTATAACTTTGTTATATGTACATCTTTTACAACTATATAACTTAGATTTTTCTATAGGTATGTAACCGCTTACATCTTATAATTTGTACATAATCGCAGCATAAGCCTGCCAAGGAGATTCGCATGAAACCCCAGTTTAAACTACTTACCTTTGCCGTCATTGCCCTGACTGCCTGTGGAGGAGGCGAAGCATCTGTCTCGCATAGCTCCACCAGCCGTCGGCCCATCGACTGGAGCAATCCCTTTGAAAACACCGCGACCGAAGAAGCCACCCTTTCCGTTTGGGCGGGCGAAACCCAAGACTCGGTCGACTTCATCCGCACCGTCGCCCAAGACTTCAAGAAAGCCAACCCCAAATCCAACTACACGATCAACGTCAAACCCGTCAGCGAATCTTCCGTCTCGGGCGACTGGGCCAGCGATCCTTCTAACGCCGCCGACGTCGCCATCGCCGCCGACGACCAAATCCCCTCGATGATTGCCTCCAACTATATCCAGGATTTGGAACCCTTAAGCCGCAAAGCGATCCCTGGGTTATACGAATCCGTCAGCACCCGCAACTCCGAGGATTCGGTAAACGCCGCCAGCGACTCGGGCAAACTCTATGGTTTCCCCGTCTCCGCATCCAACGGTTATATCCTTTATTACAATTCCAGTTTAATCGCTAAAGAAGACACCACCTCCTTCGATAAACTTATGGCCGCGATCGCCAAAGCCAGCGAAAAGGATGGCGTGAACTATCAGTTTGGCTTCCCCTACAACTCCGGTTGGTATTTGGATGGCTGGTTCCATGGCGCAGGCTTCTCCGCGACAGGCGAAGCCGGCAAGACCACCGTCGACTGCAACTGGAACCAAACCATCCTTGACCCCGCGGGCAATTCCGTCAAAGGCAGCGACGTCGCCGGCGCCTTAGTCAAACTCGCCCATGGCCAATATGAATCCCATTGGACCAGCGCCAAGCAAGAAAACATCATGACGATGATCGACAAAGGCAACGCCAAACAAGTCATCGCCACCATTAACGGCACTTGGAACTACCGCCGCATCGTCGCCGCTTGGGGCGAAGGGGCCGCCGCGACCACCTTGCCGACTTATCATGCCGAAAACGGCGTCGACTACGCCATGCAATCGGTGAAAGGCTATAAGATCGCCGTCGTCAACCGCGCCCGTTCCAAGACCATCTTGCCCGCCGCGCGCTTTGCCGAATTCCTTACCAACTATGGCAGCCAAATCCTGCGTTTCGACACCCTTTCCGAAGCGCCCACCAACACCGAAGCGGTCGGCCAATGCGATTATGAGACCAACGCTTGCGTCAAAGCCCTTAACGAGCAATGGCAAAAAGGCGCCTTCGTCGAAAAAGTCAACGAAGCCTTCTGGAACCCCTCCAACGGTTTGGCCACGCAGCTTTGCGACGGCACTTCCGGCACTTCCTTCATCGCCTCGGGCAAAGGCACCGCGGATATCGTTCTTAACGTCGAAGCCATCCAAGCCGCTTTAGACGCCTGCATCGCTTCCTTCCAAGGTTAATCGACCATGACCTCGCAAGCGCAAACCAAAACGCCACCGAAGCAGAATTGGTTTCGTCGCGCCCTAAATGCCGTTGGCCGCTTCTTCGCGCGAATCGGCAAAGGCATCGGCAACTACTTCGCTCCCGTGGGCCAAGCCTTGGTCCATGGCGACGTTTGGACGAAACTCTCCTTCCTCGTTTCGGGCTTAGGCTATTTCTTCCATGGCCGGGAACAAGAAGTCTATGGCCATGACCTCGTCCAAGACGAGCAAGGCCGCACCACTTCGGTGGTCGTCAAATCGACCCGTTACGTCTGCCAATGGCTCCGCGGCCTCTTCTATTTGGCCATCGAAGCCATCGCGGCCGTCGTCCTCATCTTCTGGGGCATCCCCAATTTCGCCAAGTTATCGCTTCAAAACCTCGCGGTATGCGAAATCGACGAAGAGCTCTTTATCGAGATTTGCCCCGAAAACGGTCCCGATAACGCCTTCTTGATCGTGCTCTTCTCGGTCATCTCGATTTTGGTGCTCATCGCCTTCTTCTTCCTGCACTTGTCCTCGATCAAAGGCGTCTATCGCAGCGAAGTCGACATCAAAGAGAACCGCCCCATCAAATCCGCCCGCCAAGACGTCCATGACCTCTTTGACGAGCATTTCTACATCACCACGTTGGTCTTGCCCGTCATCGGCATCTTGGCCTTCACCTTAGTGCCCACCTTGGTGATGATCCTCATCGCCTTTACCAACTATGGCGGCAAAGACGCGATGGGCCAAACCGTTGACATCAATAACTTCACCTGGGTTGGCTGGACGAACTGGTCCAACCTCTTCTCTTTGGGCAATGGTGGCTCCTTCTTGGTCGTCTTTGGGCAACAGTTGCTCTGGACGCTTGTGTGGGCTTTCTTTGCCACGGTCACCTGTTTCTTCGGCGGCTTGTTGTTGGCCTTGCTCCTTAATTCCAAGCGCACCCGCCTCACCAAGCTTTGGCGTACCGGCTTTGTCTTAACCATCGCCGTGCCCCAATTCGTCACCTTGATGCTCATCCGTTATTTCCTCGACGATAATGGGATCGTCAATAACCTGCTCGTCGAGAAATGGCATTTGCTAAGCGAGCCGATTGGCTTCCTTACCGATCCCTTAACCACCAAGTTCACCATCATCTTGGTCAACTGCTGGGTCGGCTTCCCCTATTTGATGTTGATGATTTCGGGCATCTTGATGAACATCCCTAGCGACCTCTACGAATCCGCCCGCATCGACGGCGCTTCCCGCGGCCGCATGTTCTTCTCCATCACCATGCCCTACATCTTGCAAGTATGCACCCCGTACTTGATTTCGAGTTTCGTCGCGAACATCAACAACTTCAACGTCATCTATTTGCTCACCATGGGCGGGGCCAGCAACAACCAGGCCTATATCGACGTCAATGCCCGTGAATCCGACTTGCTCATCACTTGGCTCTACAACATGATCGCCGGCGGGGCCAAACACGAATACTACATGGCCTCGATCGTGGGCATCATCATGTTCACCATCTCCACCTTATTTACCTTAATCACCTTCACCCAAACCACGAAGGGCGACCGCGAAAGGAGGCTTGGCTAATATGGAACTTTCCCGTAAAACCCCCTGGCGCGCCATCATCACCCGCGAGGGTAAGTCGCATGCCGTCAAGCTTCTTGGCGGCGCTTCCCAAGAAGACGAAGTCGTCGCCTTTGGCGTGTCCTTACAAAAAGGCGATCGCATCCGCCTCGTTTCCGGTCCGCGTAGCTTTGGCTACGATGGCCTAGATTACGACGAAGCCGACTCCGTCGAAGAAGAAAACGCCGACATCCTCGTCGGGACTTCCGGCGAATACGACTTGCATCTTTCCACCAAGCACTTTGGCAATGAACGTCTTCGCATCCTTCGTCCAAACGAAGATTCCAAGACCCTAAAAGCCACCCAAAAGAAGAACCTCGCCAAGATGCGTTCTGCGGTGGCCAAGGAACGCACCTTAGTCGTGCTGCATAACTTGCTTCTCACCATACTGGTCTTTGCCTGGCTTATCCCCGTATTCTGGTTGATTCTGGTCTCCTTCACGGGCGACTTGCATGGACCTTCCTTATCGCAGTTCTTCCCCGCGCGTTGGTCCATGGAGAACTACATCAAGCTCTTCACCGTCATCAACGACGTTAACCAGTTCCCGCGGTGGTTCCTCAATACCTTGATCGTCTCGGTATGCTCCACCATCGTGTCGACCTTGTTCGTGCTGGCTACCGCCTTTGCCTTCTCCCGCTTCCGCTTCAAGAAACGCAAAGGCTTGATGAACCTCTCGATGATCATCGCCTTGTTCCCGGGCATGCTTACGATGCTGGTCTCCTATTACCTCTTTGAATACGTCTTCAAGATCAACGCGGGCTTAGTTCGCCTCATCATGGCCTATTCGGCGGGCGCGGGCTTAGGCTATTTGGTCGCGAAAGGCTTCTTCGACACCATCCCCACCTCCATCGACGAAGCCGCCAAACTCGATGGCGCTTCCAGCTTCCGCATCTTCTTCCAGATTTTGGTGCCCCTTTCCAAGCCCATCATCATCTACACCATCATCACGGCCTTCTTAAGTCCCTGGGTCGACTTCGTCTTTGCCAAGATCATCCTCGGCAACAGCGGCCTTCCGCCCGATTACACGGTCGCGATGGGCTTAATCAACCTCATCTCCTCGGGCAACATCCTCGATTGGTTCGGCGCCTTCGCGGCCGGATCGGTCATCATCTCCATCCCCTTATCCATCCTCTTCCTCATCGTGCAGAAATACTATGTCGGCGGCGTGACCGGCGGGGCGGTGAAAGGCTAATATGAACCCCACATCGTTTGACGCCTCATTGTTTCTCGACTTAAGCGTCCTAGAGGCGGGAAGAGAAATATGCATCAGCCGCAAGGCCATTGACTTCACCCCAAAGAGTTATTCCTTGATTCATTACGTCTACGCAGGCAAAGGGCGGTTTGTCTATAAAGACAAGGAATACCGCCTTAAGGCGGGCGACGCCTTCTTGATCCCCGCAGGGGAAAGCGCCCATTACCAAGCCGAACCCGAAAACCCCTGGTCCTACTTCTGGATTGGCGTCGGTGGGGCAAAAGCGGGCATGATTCTCGCTCACGCGGGTTTTACCGAAACCTCGCCCGTCCTTCATGATGGCCACGATGCCTGGCGGAGCCACTTCGCCGCGATCTACGACTCCTACTTCACCTTAGGGACCTTTGGATTAAAAGCTTTATCGGAAGCCTATGCTCTCTTTGATGACATGAGCCAATCCAAAGAAAAAGCGTCTCCCGAGATGGAAAAGGGCCACGTGCAGGCCGCGAAAGTCTTTATCCAAAACAACTTCCAATTCCCCATCACCATCCAAGACATCGCCACTTCCGTCGGCGTCTCCCCCAACTACTTGGCCAACCTCTTCGCGGATCAAGGCGAAGAATCCCCCAAGCGTTACCTGACGCGGGTTCGCATGGAAGTCGCGGCAAGACTACTAACTTCCGCCGACTCCGCTTCGATCGCCGATGTCGGCAAGGCCGTAGGCTACCCTTCTCCCTTGCACTTCTCCAAATCCTTCCGTTCCTACTATGGGGTATCTCCCCTGCATTACCAACATCATGGAGGCTAAACACATGAAAAAGAATTCGCTCCTGTTGCTCACTTCGAGCGCAATGCTTCTCTTCTCTTGCGGCGGGAATAGCTCGTCGCAAACCTCATCCGGTTCGACGCCCGCTTCTTTCTCTTCTTCTAGCGCGCAGTCATCCTCTTCTTCCGTCAGCGTGCCCGAGGAATCGTCCACTTCCTATGACCCCGGGCTACATAACGACGAGGTTTACGACTACGCGAGATTAAAGGTCAACGCTCCTACCAATGCCCTAGGCGAGGATTTTGCCTATGGCGCGGACCTTTCTAGCGTCGCGGCGGTGGAAAAGAATGGCGGCGTCTACTTTAACGAAGACGGCAACCCCGAAGACGTGTTCCGGATTTTGGCCCGCGATGGGGTCAATTACTGCCGTCTCCGCTTATGGAACGACCCCTATAATGCCGAAGGAAAAGGCTATGGAGGCGGCGAGAACGACCTCGCCACCGACATCCGCTTGGCCCGCAGAGCCAAAGCCGCCGGCATGAAAGTCTTGCTCGACTTCCATTATTCCGACCATTGGGCCGATCCCTCCAAGCAACATCTTCCCAAGGCTTGGGAGGGCGTGCTCTCGTTTGAAATCGGGGATTATATTGGCGAGTTCACCAAATCCTCCCTGCAAGCCTTTAAGGACAATGGCGTCACCATCGACGCGGTCCAAATCGGCAACGAGACCAACAACTCCATCGCTTCCTTCCCCATCTCCGCCCCCGACACCATCCACGATATCGTTTCTTCCGGCGTCGACGCGGTCAAAGAAGTCTTCCCAAGCGCCAAAACCTTAGTCCACTTGACCAACGTCAAATCCCCTAAAGGCGTCTATCGCTTCCTCGACGCGGTAAATGGCATCCCTTATGACATCGTAGGCCTCTCTTATTACCCCTTCTGGCATGGTAGCCGCGATAACTTGCTTAACGTCATGAACCACATCGCGGATACCTATCAAAAACCCTCGATGATTTTGGAAACCTCCTATGGCTTCACCGACGAAATCGCCGAATACGCAGGCAATACCTATAATTCCTCCACCTTCGAGACTCCTGGGGGTTACCTCACCGGTTACCAAGGCCAAGCCACCGAAGTCGCCGATATCATCGACACCCTTTCTCAGGTAAAGGGCAATAACGGCAAGGGCATCTTCTATTGGGAACCGGCTTGGCTCCCCGTCAACGGAGCGGGCTGGGCGACCGCCGAAGGCCAGTTCTATAACGACTATGGCCGCGATGGCACCGCCGCCGAACTCGCCACGTATCGCGATGGCTATAGCTCTTGGGCCAACCAAGGCTGGTTCTCCTATACCGGCAAAGCCCTTCCTAGCGCTTCTACCTACAAACACCTCATCGCCAAAGACCGCCAAGTCGAAGAGACCGTCATCGGTTTGCGCACTGCGACCCTTGATGTGAACGTCAACCTCGTCAATGGCGTGAACTTGCCAAAAACCGCGCAGGTGACCACCAACCTTGACGCGCTTCGTTCCCGCCCCATCGTCTGGAACGCGTCGGACGTCGCCGCGATCGACGAAGGTGGCGATGGCGAATACGTGGTGCATGGCCAAGTCGACGGACGCTTCGATATCGTCGCCAACGTCACCGCCGAAACCAACTACGTCCTCGACCACTCCTTCGAAGAACAGGCTAGCGGCGAGGAAGTCCCCGTCGGCGAACCCTGGACCGTCGAAAACTCCATCGAAAAAGCGTCCCGCATCGAAGCCAAATCCGAAGGCAACCTCGATGGCGAGAAGTACTTCCACTGGTACAACTCCTCCGACTTCCACTTCACTTTGCAGCAAACCATCCATAACGTCCGTAAGGGCAACTACGACTTATCCACCCATATCATGGCGGGCGACCTTGCCAGTGATTACACCCGCTTCGACCTCTGGTACCAAATCGGGGATGGCGAAAAAGTCTCGTTGAACATCATCCCCACCGTCGTCAAAGGCTGGGGCGCCCCGTTAGCCCGTTTCATGAACAAGGCCATGATCCCCAACATCGACATCGCCGATAACGGCACGGACGTCACGATTGGCCTTACCGCCGAAGTCAAAGCCTTAGGCTGGGGGCATTGCGACCTTTGGTCCTTCTCCGCCCACAAGGAAGTCATCGTTGACACCAACTACATCCCCGATGGCGATTTATCCGCCCAAGTCTCGGGTCAGCCTCTTGGTAACCCCTGGACGGTGGATTCCAACGAACAAAGCGCGATGGTCGTGGGCAGCGAAGCCATGGACACCGAAGCCGTCAATAACGTCAAATGGTGGTCGAGTTCCGCCTTCTCGTTTGCCTTCCATCAAACCGTGGATAGCCTCGAATCGGGAACCTATACCCTCCGCTTCGTCTTGCTTAGCGACGTCGCGAGCAAATACGACAAACTCAACTTCTATTACCAAATCGGCGATAACCGCGTCGATGTCGACTTGCTCCCTCATTGCTTGGGTTGGCACGATAGCGACGCCGCTTCGACCGAGCACATCGTCATCGAAGACATCGTCATAGAAAGCGCCGCTTCCTTCGCCATCGGCGTGGAATGCCAAGCCAAGGCCAACGCCTGGGGACGCATCGGCGACTTCTCCCTCAAGAAATAAACACCATTATGCAAAACGATTTTATCCTCACCTTAATCCATCGCCCCGAGATGGCGCCCGAATATGCCCAAAAGCTGACCCAAGCGGGCAAAAAAGACGCCATCGGCGACGAAGCGTTGCTCGATGAGAGCCTCTCCATCTTCTTATTCCAACAAAAAACCGCCCACGACCGCGGCATCAAGACCACCATCGAGATGACCTATGCGTCTTTGTTCTCCGATGAGGTCGTCGCTTTGGCCAAAAAGCATCACGAACTCTATGGCGACGAAATCGCCTTGACCCTTCTTGGTTTGCCTTGCCCGCAGTTTGAAGAGAAATACCACACCAAGGATTTCTGCATCTGGATGTTCTCCAATGAAGACAAAATGGCCATCGTCGACGATTGCTTTGCCTTGTTCTACGAGAAGTTTGGCTGTTATCCCGCTTCAACAGGCTCGTATTATCTCGACGCCTTTACGATCAACTACATCAAGGCGAAATACCCTTCGGTGGTATGCGCCGTGGCGACGTGCTTTGAAGAAGGGGTCAAAGCCTATCACACGACCAACAACTCGTGGTACACCTTCATGGATGGCGGGCCTTGGGCGCCTTGGATTCCCAGTAAAATCAATTCCGCCATGCCCGCGGAAAACGAAGAGGAGGATTCCGGCATCGTCGCCATCCCCCATCTTAGCCGCGACCCGATGGCGTGCTTCGATGGCAATGGCTCCAATTTCGGCACCCATCCCCAGAACGTCCTCCGCGGGATGATTTACGAAGGGTTCGAATTGCCCTACTTCTATAACCTCGTCGACATGTTCCGCCACCAAGGCAAATACAACGACGGCCATAGCTACAACATGATGTTCGTCGGCCCCGGATGGCTCAACAAACTCGGCCGTTGGGAATGCCCATATGAATTCTTAAAGAAGTCGTACGAAGACGCTTTGGATTATTACGCCAAGCTCAAAAACGAAGGCAAGCTCATCGACATGACGATGGAAGAATACGCGGCTTATTACCGCAAGGAACACCCCGATTACAAAACCCCTGAGGTCGCCTTATGGAAGGACATCCTCTATGGTTCAGACAAGCAGTACTTCTGGTACTATGACCCGTATCTGCGCACTTGCCTCGACTTCAACCAAGGCGGGGCGATGATCGATTTACGCAACTACGCCGCTAAACTCGATATCCCCGTCGGCATTGGCACGGGCAACGCCTATAACGCCTCCTACCCTTACATCATCCAAGCCAATTACCGCGCGGGCTTCTTCACCCATTACGCGGGTCAAGGCACCTTGAAATCCTGCCAAGTCAAATATGGAGAGGAAGTCGCCGACCTCGCCTTGGAACGCACCGTCGCGACCTATTCCAAGCAAGGGGGGAACACCGTCTTGACGACCCGCCCCTTCGAAGTGGCCTTCTCCGCGGGAAGCCTCACGATGCAAAGCCGTTTCACCTTCGTCAAAGGCGAAGGAAAAATCGTGTTTGAACGCATCATCGTGGACAACCCCAACCACCTCGAAGTCGAAATCGAGGATTACCTCGTCGGCACCTATGGCAAAGAGGAATATAGCCTCGACATGACGGGCATTACGCTTGGCATCGAAGGCAAAGACCCCGTCGCCATCGACTACGCCTATAAGTACCGTCACATCGAAAAGGAAAGCGGCATCGCCTATGCGATCGTCCCCCAAATCGATTCGCGCATCGAAGTCGGCGGCAACGACGTCGCCGTCCGCATCGAGGAAGGCATCGCCTTCTCACCCATGTTCCGTTTGTCCGCCAAACGCAAAATCACCGAAGGGAGCGTCCACTCATGGCTCAAGCTAAAAAAGGCAAATTAAACTATCGTTGCCCCGTTTGCTTCCAACGCGATCTCGACATCGACATGTTTTACGATGAAGAGAAGAAGGAATACTACTGCATCCGTTGCTGCTTCCATGGCAACGAGGAGAAAGTCCGTCATTGGAACGAGCTCTGCAAACTCAAATACGGCCATTACGCCGATCGTCTCGAACCCATCGGGGAAGATGACGAACCGTTAGCCTTTCATCCTTATAAGGCAGGCGAGTTATGATTCTAGGCTTGGATTGCAGTTCGTTGCTCGACGTGCGCAAGGCCGGGGCGAAGTTCACGGTTCATGGCAAACCCATTGAACCGTTAACCTATTTTCATGACGTCGCAGGCTTAGACCTATTGCGGCTTCGTCTTTGGGTCGACCCTTATGACGAGCAAGGCCATCCCTATGGCGGTGGCACGAATGACTACGAATCCTTTCTGAAACTCGCCAAAGAAGGTTTAGCCAAAGGCTATCGCATCCTACTCGATTTCCATTATTCCGACTTTTGGTGCGACCCCTCCAAACAGTTCTTGCCTAAGGCGTGGCGAGGCTTGGATTTTGAGCAACTATGCACGAAACTCAACGAATATACCCACAAAACCCTGACGGATTTGAAAAACGAAGGCATCTTGCTTTATGCCGTACAAGTCGGTAATGAGATTACCAACGGCATGCTTTGGCCCTTCGCCCATCTTGACGATGTGGGGCCGAACAAGCCGCGAGAGGGCTACGACAACCTATGCCGATTGCTTACTTTAGGCGCCAATGCGGTGCGCGAGGTTTATCCTGACGCCAAGGTTTTGCTCCATTTGGAGAAAAGCGGGGACCAGCCCACCTACCACGAATTCTTGGACCAGATGGTGGCCCATGAAGTACCTTTTGACATCCTTGGCATGTCCTATTACCCCTATTGGCATGGCAATTTCAAGGCGTTATTTGCCAACATCGACTTTTGTCATAAGCGATATGGCAAACCCATTTGGATCGTGGAAACCGCCTATGCCTTCACGACCGAAATGCCGTATGAAGACGACCGTAGCCAAGAAGAGCTCGACGCGGGCATGGCCTTTCCCTTCCCCCGCACGAAAGAAGGCCAGCGCGATTTCCTCGTCGGCTTATTGGAGCAAGCGAAACTCCATGACGTGGGAGCGGTCCTGTATTGGGAACCGCTTTGGTTGCCTCTTCCCGGGCTTACCTGGGCCACATATGAAGGGGAAACCTATACCGAGGAAACGCATAAGCCACTCCATAACGAGTCCGCTTGCTATTGTTTGTTCGATTACGCTGGGGAAGCCACGCCGGCTTGTCTTGCGTTCAACGTGAAATGAGGAGGAAAAAAGAGACGCCAACGCACACCTCAGTTTATGGAATCAAAATATAGATATTTTGGCCACTGTTAACGGTTCTTGTTTACCAAAGAACACCAAACCCCTATTGTTTCATTGCATTATTTAAGGAGAAAACAAAATGAAAAAAGTCACATCCCTTCTGTTGCTCTCCGCGGCATTCGTCTTGGCAAGCTGCGGCGGCAACAACTCCTCCACCCCCGCGAAAAGCTCCTCCAGCCAACCCGTCGAGTCCAGCGTCTCCAGCGAAGAGAGCCAACCCGTCGAGTCCAGCGTCTCCAGCGAGGCCAGCGTCTCCAGCGAGGCCAGCGTCTCCAGCGAAGAGAGCCAATCCGTCGAATCCAGCGAGGCTTCCCAATCCGAAGAGTCCAGCGAAGCTGTCTCGGGTTATGTCGTCCGCGTCAATGACGTGCCTGCCGATATCGCCGTCGTCGCGCCTGGCGATGGTTCGACCGACAAGGGCATCTTCGTCCTTCCCCTCGAAGTGGGCGATGTCGTCACGGTAAGCCAAGATGGAACCGCCATCCTCTTCGCCGGCTATAACGGCGAGGCTTATGATGAGGCCTCCGAAGAGTTCGAAGCCTACGAAGACTCCGATTACAAGTTCTACATCACTGCCGAAGACGTCATCTGGGTCGTCCAGCAAAAAGAGCACTCTGGCGAAGTCACCGTCGACCTCTACGCCAAATTCGCGATCAGCGCCGAAGAGCTTCGCCTCGTCGCTTACGCCTGGGTTTGGTCCAATGACACCGATGGCGCGTGGACGTTAGCCACCTATGTCCAAGAATCTTGGGAAAGCGAGTCCAACCACCACTACACCATCTCCGCCACCGATCCCGTCGGTAAGAGCGTCGTTCTCGCCCTCTTTGGCGCCGATTCCGGCGTCACCAGCGAAGCCGCGCCGACCAGCTGGGATGGCGTGGTCAAGCAGTCTGGCGACGCCACCATCGCCGACTGGGGCACCGCCGTTGGCGCAGATCTCCCTGCCAAGAGCAACTAAGCAAACCGCTCATCAAGGTCGCAGCAATGCGGCCTTTTTCTTACGGACCCACCTAACGGGGCCCCTCAGACAATAAATCCCAAGCCGTTCAAAGCTTGGGATATAGGTACTGGTGGTGGAGTCGCCCCGTATTGGACGATATCCGCGTCCGGTTTCTTGATTGTCCAGATTTCGTAGGCATTTTTAGGTTGAAAAACTAAGGGGAACTAATTTTGTATTCGTTGCGGGTTTTGCGAATGCACGCTGAGCGCTCATAAATCCGACGCACACGATCGATGGCGGGTTATCTAGGGGGAAGCACCACTTATGGAGCGTCAGTAGTCAGCAATAGGATATAAACGCGACTTGTCTTTGCTTTGTCGTTCCTTATTTTGCCGTCAAAACAAATTTCTCCGATGGGCCATACTCCACTTCTCCAACATAAATGACATTGTTCTCGTTAACGATTAAGACATCATTCATGTAAGAGTCGACGGCCCTTTGGAAGGCAGGGAGCAACTTCTCAACACGCATGGTCGCAAGGTCATACGCATCGGTGTCCCCGAAAAGAGCCAAAAGGGCATTTCTAGCTTCGTCATCAGTGTTGCGGGATAAATCGGCGGAAATCAGTTCGCGGGGAAAGCAAAAATCGAAATCGGACATCTTGGAAAACGCCTTCTGACGCTTCTTCTCCGATTCAAGCTCGAAAAGAATTCTGTCCCTTTTGTCCTTCAGGATGAATGTCTTCAGCATTTGGATGTTTGGCTTGCCTGCCATGATCGTGCTCCTATTGTTTTTCACTTCGGCTTTTAATCGGTCAGGATGCCAGTTAACTTTCCCGGAAGCAAGGATATTTTATCACCTGAAAAAATAAGTTATTAGTCGCCGCTTTTCTGTCGAAAATACAGAAAATCCCAAGCCTATTAAAGCTTGGGACTCGGATACTGATGGTGGAACCGCCGAGAGTCGAACTCGGGTCCGAAGGAGTTCCCCTAACGATGCCTACAGTTTAGGCGTCATTAAGATTTAACCGCGCGACGACCATGTCGCCAAAGTCGCGCGACGAGGCTAGGGAATCTCGCCGGCTGGGTTAAGCCAAATCAGCCGACCATCACCTTTGACTTACACTCTTCCACGCCCAGGGTGAGAAAGCGTGGGGAGCGTGCTTGTCCGCGATTCGCGGAACCTATGATCTGGTGCTCTAATTAGGCGCAAGCGCGGACGGCGGCGTTGTTGCCAACCATCCAGGGTTTGACAGTTTTGTCAGTTATTTTTGTTTGGCCTTAAGGTTTGCCAAACCACTGCAACCGCTAGTCGATTCTCCTCCGTCAAAACCATGACGGCCCCATGTCAAAGAACAATTGCCTTCGCTGAAGGCTGCATCACTATACCTTTGCCTTGGGTCCGTTGCAAGGTCGCGCACGCGAAAATACAATTTATCTATGGCCAGAATACTTGTCTGTGGGCTGCTCAACGTGGAGACGACGTTAAACGTCCATTCTTTTCCCGTTGAATATAGCCCCATTGAGTACCCCTTTAACCAAGTGGGCAACTTCATCGGAGGCGTAGGGTTCAACGTTGCAAAGAGCTTGCGCACGTTAGGCGACGACGTTCATCTCTGTTCCTATCTAGGAAACGACCTCGCCGCACAGGAGATCCTCTTCGCGTTACGTCAGGCGGACATTGATTCTTCCCGTATCTTATTCGAAGCGAGCGAAACCCCACTATCCGTCGTCTTATATGACCAAGATGGGGACCGCAAAATCTACTGCGACCTGAAAGACGTCCAAGAAAAGGCCTATCCTTCCGAGAACATCATCTTTAGAGAATATGATCTCGTGGTGCTCGCCAACGCGAACTTCTCTCGCCCCTTGTTGTTTAAGGCACAAGAAGCGGGATGCAAAGTGGCGACGGACGTGCAGGCGATCCAAGATATCCACGATCCCTACAACACCGACTACATGGCCCATTCGGACATCCTCTTTTTCTCTAACGTCTGCATCGAGGGTAGGGAAGAAGAATTCGCTCGTCAGGTTTACCAAACCTACCATAACGAAATCCTCGGAATCGGCCTAGGAAAGCAAGGCGCCCTGCTCTATATCGGCGCGGAGGACCGTTTCTATTTCTCCCCCGCGAAAAACCCGCGCCCCGTGGTCTCCACCGTCGGGGCGGGAGATGCCTTGTTCTCTTGTTTCGTTCACTTTATCGCGAAGGGATTCCCCGTTGAAAAAGCTTTGGATTTAGCCACTCTGTACGCAGGTTACAAAGTGGGTGAAAAAGGCGCAAGCGTTGGATTCTTAAGCGAAAAAGAGCTTATGAATCTTTGATTTCTGCGCTTTTTTTATCATTTTTGCTTGGTTTTTTTGTCATAACGATCCAAGCGATTTCACCTATGATCACCAACGCGGATAACGCGAAGGAAACCCATCCGCCATATCCCAAGGAAAGGCCGTCAAAAGGGATAGGCGAGAACAAAGAGACAAGCCACGGAGTCATGCATAATCCCGCAAGGCAAACACTAGAGAACACCAAGGCGAAAACGCGGTTGAAGACGCTTTGGCCACCCAAAGCGCATGAAACTCCAGAAAGCAGAAAACACTGAGTCAAAACCAGCAAGGCGATGTTGATGTTAAACGTAAAGGCATAAGTCCCAGAAGATGTGCTCGCTTCTACGTTCCCCCCGAAAATCACCGGCCAACCAAAGAACGAAATCGAGTTGCCCGAGATGTCTTTCGTGGACAATAACGGTAAAAACAAAGCACCTAAAGCCAAGGCAATAAGGGCGACGAGCGCCCATCCAATCCAACGGTTTCCTTTTCCTTTCGTAGCCATCGCCGCAATTATATAGCCCCGCACCCTGCCTCAAAACCACCATTTCTATTTTCAAATAGACGAAACTAAGGTATCGTTTACCTTGCTTTAAGCAAGAGTATTCCCCTATGTCCAAAAACAAGAAGAAACAAAACAAGAAAAAACAGAACCCCCAAGTCGCGGCCAACCTCCGACTTGGTTTCAGCACTTTAATCTCCAACGACGCCGTTATCCGCGCCTCCCGCGAATGGAAGATGCCCGTGGACCTTATTCCCATCACCATCGCGCTTGCCTCCGTCGTTTTGGCCATCCTTCCAACGTTCGTCACGAGGATGAACACCCAAGGGTCGACCGCCATTTTCTCTAGCCCCACCGCCAACATGGAGCAAGGTCTTTCCAACTTTGTGGAAACCCTGGTTTACGATGGCGAAACTCCGCGTGACACCCCCATCGACCTGATCATCGACGAGAACGGAACCTTCCAAATCTCCGATAAGGCCAAACTGACCGGCGGAGCCAACTGGTACACCTATAACCGCGTCGAGGAAAGCGAAACCGTCCGTGTCTTCGAGGTCTTTTTCAACGATATCGTTAACATGGAAGACAGTGACTTCTACACCTACATCGACGCGAACAAAAACCCCTATACCCTCGCTCCGCGCGACACCGTGGAGGAAGGCGTGACCGACACTTTCCGTTGTTCCTACCTTGCCTTTGGCAAAAACTCCATCCGCTTCCGCAAACGCAGCGAGGTCAAGACCTCCTATAGCATCACCGGTGACTATGCCCACCTCCACGGCTATAGCTTCACCGCCCTCGCGACCGAACTAAAGGACAAAGGCGTCCGTTCCTACCAAGTGGCCTATAACCAGCGGATCGTCTCCGCTTTCTCCGACGTCATCAACCGTTCCTACGATAACACCCGTGTCACCGGTGCCTGGCAGTACACGGGCATCTTCGCGGGCATCGACCTCGGTTTGATCATCCTCTTCGGCGGCGTGTTGTTCTTAATGACCCGCGGCAAGAAGAACCCTTTCCGCATCTACACCTTCTGGGAGACGCAGAAGATGGCTTACTGGGCTTCCTTCACCCCTGCCGTCTTATCCATGGCCATTGGCTTCTGGCTTACCCAATACGCCTTCATCTTCTTCATGTTCGCCTATGGCATGCGCATGATGTGGATGTCGATGCGTTCCATGCGTCCCGCGGAATAAACTAAACAAAAAACATAAGGGCCGTGAATGCGAATTCCGGCCCTTTCTTTATCCCAATGAAACGGATTCAGTCCCCGTAATCCGAACCGCGGGACTTATCTTCCACGAATATCCGCAATGGATCGGTGATGTCGAATATTTCACGGTAAATATAGCCTTCCCGCGTAATCCAAGGATTCTCAAAGTCAGCGGTGAAGATCACGCGGTGCTCTTTCTTGATGATGTTGTCGATTTCATTCATCAAATCCTGAAAACGTTCCGCCCGCTTTTCCTTGAAACCTAAAAGGCCATCGTAGAACCCTGGCTCCACGTAAAAATGGTTCCCTAATTCATCTTTATAGGAATGAACCAAATGGTTTTGGGGATCCGCCACTTCGGTGTATGCGTCAAATTCGGGGTAATTCATATGCGTGAATTAGTTTATCCTATTGGGAAAGCAAGGCGAAGAGCATGAAAACCCCAAGTGACCCCAAAGACATCAAAATCGTGTTCACCGACATAGACGGCACCCTTTTCTCGCATAAGCAACGCGCTTGCCCCGATTCGGCGATCCAAGCCATCCACAAACTCCAAGAAAAAGGAATCAAGGTGTTCCTTTGTTCTGGCCGTAACTACTACCTTGTTCGCAAGACTGGTCTTTTGAACATCATCTCGCCCGATGGTTTGGTCACGATGAATGGCAGCATTGCCATCATCGACGGGAAAGTCATCCACCGCCGCCCCATCCCCGAAGCGGTCGTGGATAAGCTGATCCTTTTCGCGAAGAAACTTAAGTTCGGCCTCACCTTAATCGAAGAAAACGCCGGCCATATCAACATGATTGATGAACGTGTCATCTCCGCCCACGAGAAATACGGCACCCGTTTCCCCCAACCCCGGCACTTCCCCGACCATTATGACCGAGTCGTGTATCAAATGATCGCATTCTGTGACGAGATCGAGGAATCCCTCTTCTTGCCCCATCTTCAAAACTGCAAATCCGCTCGCTGGGATGAATTCGCCGTGGACATCATGCCTTCCGACAGCGATAAATCCAAAGGCGTCGAAGCCGTCCTTGCCTATTATGGATACGAGCCGAAAAACGCCATGTGCTTAGGGGATGGAAATAACGACGTGGAGATGTTGCTTACCAGTGGCATCGGCATCGCCATGGGCAATTCCACCGAAGCCGCCAAGGGCGCTGCGGACTACGTCACCGACGACATCGACGAAAACGGATGGGCCAACGCCATCCGCCACTTCGGCTTACTGGACTAATTATTTGTGGTAAGGCTCCCCGCGATTGATGCGGAAACACCGATAAAGCTGTTCGAGCAACATGACGCGCGCCAACTGGTGCGGGTACGTATTTAAACCAAGGCAAATCGATTCGTTTGCCCGAAGCAAAAGCGCTTTCGATATCCCCAAAGAACCCCCGATCAGAAAGCTTATCGAGGCGCCATTCTCCACTAGCTTCGCATCCAGATGTTTGGCCAAGGAAACGGAATCATATTGTTTGCCCTTAAGGTCTAAGGCAATCAGATACTCATTGTCTTTAAGACGGGAAAGTATCTTCTCGCCTTCTTTGTTCTTCGTTTCCTCGATTTCCTTGTCGCTGGCCCCATCTTTTGTTGGGGCATCGCTCACTTCGACGATATCCAAATGGCAATAGGCGCCTAGGCGTTTCTTGTACTCATTAACCGCATCCCTCCAATAAGACTCCTTGAGGCTTCCCACGCAATAAATGGTGATTTTCATAGCAAAGAACCCCCGATTTGCATGGTTAACTGCGGAATTGCGATGATTTTTACGTTGGAACAGTCTACGCCTTCCTCACGCAATGTCTCTTGATATGTCGCTAGGGCAAGCTCAGGCGTATTGTTTTCCAAAGAGATATGCCCCAAGAACACTTGCTCGGTTTTGGGCCCAAAGAACTCGCAGAAATAAAGCGCGGAATCTTTGTTGGAAAGATGACCTTTTTTCCCATGGATCCTCCGCTTCAAGACAGGAGGATAAGGCCCTTCCATCAGTTCCTTTAGGCCATAGTTAGATTCCATTAGGTAATAGTTGCAATCATGGAGCAACGCGACCCCCGTGGACTTGATTAAGCCCGTGTCGGTCACATAGCCAAACTTCTTGCCCCCGCCCAAGATAATGAAATTCATGGGGTTATAGGCATCATGAGAAGAACGAAACGGCAAAACGGTTAGTTCGCCCACTTGGATGGCCTCGCCTTCATGGAGTTGGTGGGCGGGATCTAGTGATGGCAAAGTCCCTTTTCCCGCATAAACGTCCATCGTGGCCTTGCGATAAAGGGGTAACCCTTTGATGTGGTCGCTATGTTCATGTGTAACGAAAAGGGCGGAGATGTCCGATACCCCCGCGCCCAAAACGCTTAACCCTTGTTTTACGGAGCGCAGGGAAACGCCCATGTCGATTTGGATGATCGTCTCTCCTTGGCGGATTAACGTGGCATTGCCTTTAGAACCAAGCGAGACGAAAACGATGTCCATTATTCATCGTCGCCCCCAACGCCAGAGGCCGCCAAACGGGCCTCATATTCGGGGGAAGGATCGCTAAAGAGTGAGAAGGCTTTCTGGAAGAACAACGTAACCGTGCCAACTTGGCCGTTACGGTTTTTGGCAACGTTCACCTTCACTTCGGACATGTCACCCGTCTTCTCTTTTTCTTTTTCAGATAGTTCTTTCTTCTGCTCTTCAGGTCGGCTTTCGTTATCCTGCCCGTTTTTGGCCCAACTCTTCTTTTTTACGGTTTGGCCCATGTTGGTGTAATAGTCTTCGCGATACATGAGCATGACGATATCCGCGTCTTGCTCGATGGAACCGGATTCACGAAGGTTGCTAAGGCTTGGGACCTTGTTGTCGTTGCTTTCGGCGTTACGATTCAACTGGCAAAGCACAAGCACGGGTACGTTTAAGGTGCGCGCTAAGGTCTTAAGTTCGCCGGAGATATAGGAAACCTCTTGCTGACGGGCAGAGGCATCTGCCTTATCGAAATATCGGATACGCCCCAAATAATCGATGACGATTAGGCCAAGGTCTGGCTCTTTGCTCTTCAACTTCTGCGCCTTGGCCACGATGTCGCCAAGTTTGGCATTGGGACTATCGTCAAAATAAATCCGCGTCTCGGAGATTTCCTTTAGGGCACCGAAGATTTTCTTCCGGTCATCGATGTTAAGCATGCCCGTTTGGATTTTGTCGTTGGAAACAAAACTACGGGAAGCGACCAGACGCTCCATGATCTTCGGCGCGGACATTTCCAGGGAGAAGAACGCAACGGGGACGTTGTCCCGTTTCGCGGCATTGAAGGCGAAGTTCATGCCCAAGGCCGTTTTACCGACGGAAGGACGGGCGGCGAGGATGATCATGTCTCCCTTTTGCCAGCCATGGGTCATCTTATCCAGGCGCTTATACCCGGTCGTGACACCCAGGAGGCTGCGGTCATTACGGGCCTGGTTTTCGATATTGGTGGACACTTCCTCCGCGATTTCCGCGGCGGTGCGCATGCCCCGCACGTTACGCTTTTGGGCGATGTGGGCGATTTCGTCGTTGCTGTGCACGATGAATTCGCTGATGTTGGGCACGCCTTCCGCGTACTTCTTTTGGATTTCCTCGGTCTTTAGGAGCAGCTCGCGAAGCAAAGCCTGCTCTTTGACCATGTCGATGTAGTAATCGATGTTATCGGGGTTAATGACACTGTTGAGAAGACTAAAGACATAGGCGTTGCCACCGGAAGCCTTCTCGTATTTAAGATTCACCAGCATGTCCATGACGGTCTGCGCGTCGATGGGACGATTGGAGGCATGCAGTTTCTCCACGGCCTCGAAAATCAAAACGTTGCGTTCGTCGACGCCGGAAAAATCAGACTTGGTGAGCGAGGCAAGCGCCAACTCAGCGGCTTCTGGAGAAATAAGCAACGAGCCCAAAACGACCCGTTCGGCCTCAAGATTGCAAGGCAACGGTCCAAACTGAGCCATGGTTATTCTTCCTCAATGTGGACGATGACGGTGCCTTCGACGACCCCTTCGCTGCCTTTGTAGAGTTCGATGCGAAGACGGGCATACCCAATCGCGTTGACCGGATACTTGTCGATGAATTTGCGCTTATCGAGATCGATGTCCCACTGTTTCTTCATGGCCTCGACGATTTCCTTGGTCGAGATGGATCCAAACATCCTTCCATCCGAACCCGCTTTGGCCTTGAGTTTCACTTCGATGTGTTCCAATCGCGTAGCGACTTCCTCCGCCTTTGCCTTCAGTTCCTTTTGACGGGCGGCTTCGGCGGCGTTATCACGGGCCAATTCCTTCTGGGTGCTTTCGGTGGAAAGCTTGGCGAGTCCTCTAGGAATCAGGAAATTCGCCCCATAACCATCGGAAACGGCGACGGTCTCGCCCTTCTTTCCGACTTTCTTCACGTCTTGTAGCAAAATGACTTTCATTCTAATTACCTCCTATGTCGCTTCTGGCGTCGCTTAGATAGGACGCAAGGGTTGAGATCAGCTTTCCTTCAACAATCGCGCGCGTTGCGTTGGGGAAGGCGCAGGCCGCCATCGAGAAATGGCCACCCCCACCCATCTTTTCGCAAAGCAATTGCACGTTGATCGTCTGATCGCTGCGCGCGGATATGCGCCACTCGCGCTCCGTCACTTTGCCGATGACGAAGGCCGCGTTGGTGTCTTTTAATTGCATGAGGGTATTCGCCGCCTTGGCCAAGGTCGCGCGGTCGATGATATCGGAATCGTCGCAGACGGCATAAACGATACCGCGATATGGGGTCTTCATCGTGGAGACGATCTTGTTAATAAGCAGATACTCTTCGTACTCATCCTTGAGATAATCGTCCGCCCGGCGGGGGTCAGCGCCGAAATCACGAAGGACTTCCGCCGCCTCAAACGTGCGCACGCCCACCGAATTCGACTTGAAGAAGTTCGTGTCGAGGAAGATGCCGGCAAGCATCGTCGTGGCGTAGTTGGTGGGAATCTCGATGCGCGGGTTGCCCGAAGAGTAATGGATGAACTCGGAGAAGATTTCGGAGACGCTAGAAGCGGAAGGATCGATGTATTCGAAGACCGGTTTCTCCAAGTAGGACTCGCCACGGAGATGGTGGTCCACGACGATAATTTTGTTCGCCTTCTCCAAGCAACGGGGCGCCATGACGTTATTGGGGACCGAAACGTCAACGACCGCAAGAAGCGCGCCCGGGGAAGAGGTCAAACGCTCTTCGGCGTCGCGCGGGGAAATCGCGATTCGGTCGCGCATTTCCTTGTCGAAGGTGGCCAAGAAGGCGCCCCGGGTTTTCTTTTCGGTCCGCTTCAGGTCGATGACGATGCGACAAGGCTTTTTCACGTGCTCGCAGATAGAAAGCACACCAATGCACCCGCCCAAAGCATCCATGTCCATGTCGGTATGGCCCATGACAATGACTTCGCTGGAATCCTTGATGATGCTGACGATCGCATCCGCGTTGGTGCGGAACTTGACCGCGGAGGAATTCTCCAAGGCGGCGGTTTTGCCACCATAGAACTTAATATCGTCGCCATAGCGGGAGACGACCGCCTGGTCGCCACCACGGGACATGGCCATGTCGATCGCGCTGGAAGCCATTTCGTTGAGCTTGGTGACGCTTGGGAAGTCGTGGGCGAAACCGATGGAAAGGGTCGGGGCGATGTTTTGCCCTTTGCCCAAAAGACGAACCTTGGTGAGTAAGGAGAACCCGTCTTCCTCCATCTTCTGCAAGGAGGCATAGTTACAAACCGCGAAGTAAGAGTCGTTGCGGAAACGGCGCAAAAGCACGCCCTTATCTTTGCAATAGTTGATGATTTCCTGTCGAATCGTCGTGACGAGGTCGTTGTTTTCATCCTCGGTTTTACCGACGATTTCGGTGAAGTTGTCGATCATGATGACGCCGACTACGGTCGCATGGACGCGCGAGTAGGTGGAAATGGATTCGTACTCGCTGGTGTCTTTGAAGATGTAAAGCCGGGCGTCAGCCAAATACTTCACGGCATAAGTACGGCCGTTGACTTCGATTTTCACCACCATGTCCGGCGGTGCGGTCTTCAAGTCACGAAGCTCGGGACGCCATTCCAAAATGTTCATGTCCAAAAGGTTCGCCTGGCGATCCTTCAGCAAAATATTGTCCCAGATGACGATGTCACTTTCGTCGGTGACGACCAAGCCGATTTCGCCAAAGTTATAGGCTTCCTGAACGTCGGACCCGATGATGGAGGCGGCCTCAAGGTCGGTCTTATGACGAAGCGCGGACATACGCGCGATGGCGAGCCACAACCCGATGATGTTGAAGGCGAACACCGCGCACATGGCGAAGATCCAGTAATCGGTCTTCATCGCCTCTTTAAAGCCCTGGGGATAATCGTAGAAATAGAAGAGGATCGCAATGCCAAGAACCGTGATTTCGATGAACGTCAAAACGATGAAGCGAATGCGCATTCCGCGCAGCGCATCCGACATGGAAGTCGCGTAGCGTTTCGTTTTCCTTCGTTTTTCGGGCATAGGAAGATTATAAGCGAATCCAAGCGCCCGTATCTAGGTTATTACTTTGAAAGTAATAGGATGTTAGGAATTTGAAGCCTCATCCTCTCCGTTTTCTTCCGAAGGGGACTCCGTTTTCTTTTGGGAATAAAGGTAAAGGCAGACGGCGATGGTCGTGGCCACAAGAGCGATGGCGACGATGATTCCAACGATGGAGGAAGTGGCGAGAAGAAGCATCTTAGGATCCTTTCTTCAACAACGACTCAAAAACTTCGTTGCTGAACTCTTCGTTCATCGTCCGCTTTCTTAACGTGCCATGGCTCGCTTTCTCCAACTGCTGGTTAAACACCACGGTAAGCACATCCACGGCCAAGTTTTCCACGCCATCGTTATTGACGATTAAGTCGGCGTACATGGAACTCGGCTCCACGATTTCGTCATACATCGGCTGAACCGTCGCAAAGTATTGGGAAACGACGTTTTCCATGGTACGTCCCCTCTCTTTTATGTCGCGGATCAAGCGGCGGAGCAAACGTCGTTCGGCGGAGGCTTGGATGAACACGCGAACGTCGCCTAGCTCACGGAGCTGGGCGTCCACCAACGCCATGATGCCTTCCACGACGATCAAATCCTTTGGGACGATCACTTCGGTCTTATCGCTGCGGGTAAGGTGGACGAAATCGTAAATGGGTTTCTCGATGGGTTTGCCTTCCTTCAGCGTACGAAGTTGGCTCCGCATCAATTTCCAATCGAAAGCATTGGGGTGGTCATAGTTGACTTTGTAACGGTCTTCCAAAGGAATGTCGGCTTGGTCTTTGTAATAATCGTCCAAGGTCAACAAAGTGACCTTGTCTTCCCCTAACGCGGCGGTGACCGCATGGGTGAGGTAACTCTTCCCCGAAGAGGACCCTCCACCAACCAAAATGATCGCAGGCATGTTCCTTTCCTCCTTTACGCGAAAAGCATCGGCTTCAACGAAGGCGCGCTTCGATAGCCGCAGAACGATGAATCATAGCATTCCAAATAGACGCTTCCGGCGACGATGTCCACCCCACTGGAAGATGGGGTGATGGTCCATAAGTCCGTGATGTTGGTCGCGCCCGAAGACATCGCGGTGATATCGGAAGTCTTCGTCCCGAACCCTATGGAGCGGTAGCTCCCGTTCTCATAGCCATAAAGGCGTTGCCCCGAAACGTTCGTAATGGTGTATTTCCCGCTTTCTTTCTCGGAAAAAGTGAAATACGTGACATCGGAATCACTACAGATGCGCCCGTCCTCATAACGGACTTTGGAACAAGAGATGTACCAAGGAATGCTCACTCCTTTGGCTTTGTCACCCATCATGAAGTACCCCGCATTCTTCGGGTCTTGGGAAATGATGGCTAAGGTTTTACCGTCCAAGGAAGAATAATCGGTGAATTGCTCATGCCACGTCGTATCGGAGGTGGTGATGAGCCCTTCCGCGTCATAGATGTAGTCAATGTATTCTGGGTGATCCACGAACGGGTTCCTGCGATAGCCCATCTTGTCGTAACGGTCATTGACCGTCTTCTCAAACTCACTAGGCTCATAGTCTTTGTTCCACTTCAGCAACGTCTTAAGAGTCCCCATCGTATGAAGATTGCTCGCGTCCTTGGGATTGTTACTTAGGGAAACGCCCAGACTATGGTAGGCGGTCACGCAATAGAAGATCAGTCGCGCGCATTCTCCCCGGGAAGCCTCATATCCATAGGAGGCGGGATCAAACATACGGTTCTCCGCGGTTCCCAAATCATAGAAATAGTTCTCGCGGCCGCTGTTGTCGCTTTTTAACGTGGGGCGCACCATCACAGGATCGTTTTCGAACAAATCCCCGCCACGGGATTTCGGCCATGTGTGCTCTCTATTGCAGGAGGAAGACGTCGTTTTGTTCTCGTCATTGGGCGCACGGTAAAAAGGAATAAACGTCGAGGAATTCTCGTTCGGATAAGCCGCCGCCTTAGCCCCGATGCGGATGGCGGAGCCATAACTTGCCGTCCCGCCAGAAGAAAGGATCAAAGAACCCAACGAATCCATAAACGCCTTTCCTCGCTTAGAGAAGTCCACGGGCCAACGCGAATCATAAGAAAGCGTTTCTGAGGCGGAAGATGAGACCACATATGTGGAGTCTTGAGAAGACGAACTCTCACTAGAGGAATATTCCTGCACGGAAGAAGATTCACCTAAAGAAGAAGATTCGCTTGAGACACTCGAGTACGAGGAAACGGATTGCTGCGGAGTGGCGCAACCAAAAGCAAGAAGCCCAAGGCATACAAGCAATGGAAACACACCCTTTTTCACCATGCCTAATACGATAAACCAAAAGCGCGCCCCCATAAAGGCGCGCGCATTAAGTGAAATGGATTATTCCGCCTCTTTGGTTTCCTTGGGGGCTTTGTAGATGAAGAATTTACGGGTGAGGTAATTGAACACCATCGTAAACGCGGTACGAAGCACGAACACGACCGCCCAAGCCCAGAAGATTTCCCAATGCCCTTGGTTGAACATCACGTCGAAGTTGAAGCCGCCGAGGATGTTGATGTTCCATCCCGACCACTCCAAGCAAATCATGTAGCCAAAGAATTGGATAATGGCCCCACCAAGCAACGCCATCGCGGCCCAGAAGGTGAAAAGGAACATGCCTTTTAAGGACTTTGCCTTTTCCTCCGAGGACTTCTCCACGTTACGGAATCCCCAAATGGAGGTAAGGGACCACGTCGCGGGTGTGGCCACGGCGAAACCGATAATGGAGATGAAAAACATGATGAAGAAGGCCAAGACATGGGAGACACCTTCAGTCTTGCTGGAAAGAAGGGAGGTAAGCCATCCTTCCACGGCAAAGTCGATGATCGTCCCATATACGCCGATAACGACGAAACGGACAATCTCCAATAAGAGGCTCTTATCGCGGTTGATGGCCATTATTTCTGCTCCTTTTTGGTTTCGTGGTATTCCTTTTCCGTGTTCACGTCCCACACGCTTTCCTTTTTCACCTTCTCCGGATCCAAAATGGAGGAGACCGCGGTAAGGGCGGTAAGGATGGAGTGGTCCATGTTGTTATAACGGTGCTGACCATTACGGCCCACGCAGTAAAGGTTATCGATCTTATTGAGTTCCTCGCGGATCAAATCGATCTTGTCATAGGAATCGAAATAGGCGGGGTAGGCTTTCTTGATCTTGAAGCGCACCGCGTCAATGATGTCCTCTTCCTGAGCCACCCCGATGGATACGACTTCCTTTTTGGCCATCTCGATGAAGGACCTTTCGTCCATCTCCCAAAGGGAGTCCCCTTCGGTCGCGAAATACTCTAAGCCCAACCAGACGGTGTTCTCCAAGTCCGCGACCATATACGGAGACCAGTTGTTGAAGATTTGGAGCCGGCCCAGTTTCACATCCCCTTCTTGAATATAAATCCACGTATCGGGAAGGATATTGGACACGGTGGGGAACTTGGGCTTCTCACCGTTATTGAGCAAAAGTTTCTTGCAGAGCAACCCCACGGTGATGAAGTCGCGGTACGGCAAAGTGGTCGCCGCATCGTAGGCTTCTTTGGAAAAAGCCTTCTCCCCGGCGGCGAGGAACAAATCCTTTAACGGCATGGAAGAAATCACGTAATCCCCGCAAATCTCTTCTTTGTCGTTTAAAACAAGCGCCGCGATGCGGTTATCCTCGATCCGAATGCCAGTCACTTTCGTATGCATGCGGATCTCGCCACCCATCTGCCGAATCAAATCGGCCATGGTCTCATAAAGCTGGCCTGGGCCTTTCTTGGGGTAATAGAACGACTCGATGAGCGAGGTTTCCACGCCTTTGTTCCCTTTGCGGCGGAACGGGCGGGCGATCGCGTTGCCAATCGTCTTCCACAAAGATAGTCCCTTGACGCGTTGGGCGCCCCAAGACGGATCGATCTTATTGGGATTGCGGCCCCACACCTTCTCGGTGTAGCCCTCGAAGAACATTTGGTACAACGGTTTGCCGAAACGGTTGATGTAGAAATCGGCAAGGGAATCTTCCTTACGCTTGTGGATGCAAGAGCCAATGTAGCCCCACCCCGCCTTCCACGTACGGCGGAAGCCCATGTTACGAAACGTGGACCAACGCATGGAAACGGGATAATCGAAGAACTTCTTGAGGTAATAGATGCGGGAGATGCGGTGACGGGTCAGCATGACGCGGTCTTCTTTCTCGGGGTCAGGGCCCTCTGGAGAAAGGGGGACGTCACGTGACAAAAGCAAGTCGTCTTTGGCCTTGGCCCCTTGAAGCGGCATGATTTCCTGCCACAGGTTCATCACCTCTTCGGATTTGGAAAAGAAGCGATGGCCGCCGATGTCGATGCGGTTGCCTTTGTACTCGATGGTTTTGGAAATGCCACCGATATCCCCGGATTCTTCCAAAACGATGGGATGAATCCCCGCCTCGGGATGCTTTAGTAGCTCATACGCGGCACTTAGCCCCGCGGGACCGGCGCCGATGATCAAACACGTTTTCTTGCGCATGGGTGAATCTTACCACTTGGAAGGTGTTACGGGAATGATATGCGCGTGTGCGAATGGCGTCATTCCGCCTTGACCGTATCCTCACGCTTTTTCGATCTTCCCGAAAGGAAGGACTGCGCGTCGCATAACATGGAACCGACAAGCGCCTGCAGCGGCAAGAAGAAAGGCATGAGGTAACGTGCGTTTTGGGAGCATCCCACCGGATATTTGTTCACGAAGTAGATGTAGTTGATGACGTACGTGATGGCGGTGACGACCAGAACGATTTGCTTCGTCGGATCCAAACGGAACTGTTTCTTATAGAAGAAGCGGAACACGTACCAAATGCCGACGAAGATCGCGACGAACACCAAAAGGACTTCCACATAAAGACCAAGTACCAGAAGGGCGCCGGCAATATAGCCTTGTTTATCAAAGAAGCTCGACCACTCGTCAAAGAATCCGGTCTTGAAGAACGCGGTCCAGCAGTTAAAGTCGATCTTCCCGTATTCGTTAACGTAGACCCCATTGACCCTGCTTCTCCAACGGAAGTTAAAGGGGCTAAAGAAGAAATCCTCGGAAGGGAAGGCGATGCATCGCTGGAAGAAATTATAGAATTCCGGGTCGATGTACATGCCATAGTTCTTCTTCTGCTCTAGCGTCGGGCAAAGATCCATGACGTAGCCAATAGGCAAGCCGTATTGGACTTTGTAAAAGATGGGAACCCAAAGGCCAAGTGGGAAAACGATGAGGGCAAAGGCGCCGAATTTCAGCAACAAAAACCCAATCTTTTTTCCTTTTTCTTCGGTTTCTGCAAACTTTTTGAAAAACGTGATCGCGAAAATGGCCGCCATCGGAATCGCCATCAACGCCGCGTTGATCTTCGCCATCATGGCTAGTCCAAGGCAAAGCGCGGAGAAAAGAAGTGGGATGATGTTTTCCTTTTTCCGGAACTCCAAGGCAAGCGCCAACGCCATCAAAGACAACGTCAAAGCAAGACCATCGTTGTTCATGAAGAACTGAATGTACCAAAACTCGGGAAGCAAGATGGTGATGGCGGTGCACACCGCGACTTTCTTATCGCTGAGGCCTAAACCCCTATAAATGCGGTAGATCGCATAGAAGGAAGCGATGCCCAGGCAAATCATGAACACGCGGGTCAACTCTAAGCTCTGGTACGCAGATAACGTATAGGCAGGGTATTTGTCAGACAAAGGCTCATCCCCGATATGAATGAAAAGCGAATTGAATTTCATCAGCCCCGCGATGATCGTGTGGTAAAGCTTGGGCTGGTAGTACTGGTTGTATTTGTTCACGGGAGGAATCCTGCCCGTGGAATAAATGTCATAAATGATGGACCAATGGTTGCCATTTCCCATTGCCCCTGCGTCATGGTGATATGGGGATAAATCCAAGGCCGCGTTAAAGGCCCATAAGACCAAAAAGGTGGAGGCGATGACCATGAATCCCCACACGACCTTCCTTCCCGTCGCGAGACGAAGGTAAATCTCCAAGAAGATGTAGGCCAGACTATGGACGATGATAATGGCGCCGACGATATGCCCGGCTTTCCGCCATTCTTCGGAACAATAGCCCGTGGTCGCGTAACGGCTGGTGCTGAAGCAGAACAGGAAATAAAGCCCCGTCAAAAGCAAGACCACGGCAGGAACCGTGATAAGCCAATGCCACTTTTTGGAAAAATACCGCTCCAAGGCGTGATCGAAGCAGGTGAGGGCTTTCGCGATTCGTTCCATGTGGGGCTAATTATAACGCCTAAGCGCTCGCGTAAAAAGAAAAGGGCTGGGCCCTATTTCTTATTGTATTTGGTCCCGTAGCCGGGATTCTCATCTGGCCGAAGAGCGTTAGGATAGGAAATGTCCGTCTTGATGTCTTGGATGAGTTCTTGGATCTTCGCCCCGTATTGATATGGGTTATGGACATCTTCCAGCACGGCTGCCTGAGTCGTGCTTTTGACATAGATGTCCCCTACTTTGAACATGCGATCCCATAGCCCGACTTTGACGTCGACCGAAGTGATGTCCGAGTAATAGAAGAATTTGAAATCGATGCCCACGAGTCCGGAACGGATGATGAGACGCCGATCCGTGAACACGTACTCCACGTTTTTGTATCCACCGATGCGCCGGACGATGCCCGCGACATATAACCACACGGGCAACAAATGCAAAGCGAAGAAACCAATGATCAGAAAGATAATGGCCCCCATGTGGGCGAAAGCGCCACTATTGACCATCATGGTGATGGCAAACACGTCGAACGCAACCCAAAGCAAAACAAAGGGGAGCCCTTTGAAAATGGATTCGAGAATATAATCCCTGCGATCTGGGGTAAGACGAAGCAATACCTCCTCGTCCTCGGTAAGGACATCCTCGACGGCATTGACCTTTATCGCAGCGTTGTCGTCTATTTTGAAGAAATCAGAATCAATGCGTGCCATAACGTCGTCCATTATAGAAACGCCCATGGTTTTCCTCTACAGGAAAAGCGCTTTCCAGAGTAAAATAATAGGCATGGAACATTCCACCTCAGACACGCTTGTCATCGGTAACGGCTACGACTTAGCCTGTGGCCTGAAATCCTCGTTCGCGGATTACATTTCCTATGCGAAAAAACGCTCCACGGGGTTCGCGAAATACCTTTCTTTCTGTGGGAAAGCCATCCAACGGCCCGACTATCCCAAAGGCTACAGCGTCTATGACAACGCCATCGCTTCCGCCTGCAAGGGGTTGAACCTTTGGTTGCTCGTATTGGGCGCCATCAGCGTCTACTTCTCCGGAAAGGAGGAGTTGTTTTGGTCTGACGTAGAGGAAGCCATCCACGACATCGTCTACAAAAAGAAGAACCCGAACGGCAAATACACCCGTTTCGATCCCGTCCAGATTTTCGACACCGCCTATTACCTCGCCGACGAAAAGGAGTTCGACGAACGTTACGCGGGGGTCGCCTTAGGCTTAGCCAGTGCGCTTTTGAACTACGAACCTGAACTTCATCCCACGAAGAAAACCGATCCCGCCTCCATCCACCGCTTCTACCTCGCCCAATTGCGAAAGTTTGAACATGGATTCAGCGAATATCTTTCCCACACGTTGAAGCATGCCGAAAACTACGAAGAACGTTCCCGCGACCTTTTTGATTGTCTCTGCGCATTAAACGGAACCGAGAACGATAGCCTCAGCAACGTCATTTCCTTTAACTACGTCCCTTTCTCTCGCGCCCGTTTCCCGATTCTCGTAGACAACCATTTAATTGGACACGTGCATGGAGAAATCGATGGATCCATCCTCATTGGAGTCATGCCGTTAGGCGAAGAATATGAGCCTTTCGAATCCACTTACTGGTTCAGCAAAGAATATCGTCGTTTTGACTTGCTCGGCCATCCTAACAACGCGATCCGCATGCCCTCCATCGGGCAAGGAATCGTTTTCTTTGGACTTTCTTTGTCGCGACAAGACTATCACACCGTATTCCGCATCTTCGATGCGCTTTTAGAGACCCGGGATTCCAATCTCGCGGGGATTCCTCCCTTATCGGGAAGAACCCTCACTTTCGCCTATTACGTATACGATCCCGCCCATGGGGAGGCCATCAAAGCGCGCCTATTCTCTTCCATAAAAGACGCCCTCATCGCCTGGAACAAATTACGCAAAATGCATTGGCCCAACGTCATCGACGACCTGATTGACCTCGGCGTTTTATCCATCTGCGAAATCAAAAAGGATAAACACGGAAAGTTCTATCCCGCGAAAGAACGCTGATTATTCGACTTCGACTTCTTTGATGAGCAATTCGTTGCCCTGCTTAAGCACGGTGTTATCGCTATGGCAATGAGGGCAGACCTTCGCATATTGGATGGTGTCGTATTCCTCCCCGCAATCCAAACACTTGGTGTAAGCATGGATGAATTCGATCTTTAGTTCGCTTCCACGAAACAAATCGTCGTCTTTGGTAAACCATTCCCAAGCCTCGGTCAGGTAATGGGGAACAACGCCTGAAACGGTGCCGACGCTTAACGTCACGGACTTCACTTTCCGTACGGGTTGTTTTTCAAAGACGTCGTAGAGGGAGTCCACCACCGAGGTGATGAGGGAAAGCTCGTGCATTACTTTTTCGCCGCTTTGGCTTCTTTCTTCAGCTGCCGGTTATGCTTCTTGATCGCGAAGATACGCTTGACCATATACGGAAGCACTTTGGACATGGTCTTCTCGCATGGGACCAAGACGCTCGCCTCGGGGATGTCACGGGACAAATGGATGGCATCGAAGGCGCACTTGGTCGTGCAGATGCCACACCCGATGCACTTGTTCGGGTCGACGATGGAGGCGCCGCAGCCCAAGCAACGGGCGGTCTCGATCTTCACCTGTTCCTCAGTGAGGGTAAGACGGGGATCACGGAAGCCCTTCTTCGGGTCAATCTTGGGATCTAAGCCTTCTTCCTGGCGGGAGGAATGGTCATAAGAATCCGGGTCAATGTAAATGTCGTCCTTATTCAAGGCGACAAACTCCATCTTGTTCATGCCCTCGGTGCGGTCGGTGCCGGGGTGGGCGATGCGGTGGAGCGCATCAGCGGCCATCTTGCCTGCCGCGATGGCGTCGATCACGAACTTCGGTCCGGTATAGACGTCTCCGCCCACGACGATTTGCGGGTCGTCGGTACGATAGGTGTATTTCTCCGCGATGGGAGCGCCATTGGGCATCGTTTTGACGCCGGTGCCCTTAAGCAAATCGCCCCAAACGATCGATTGGCCAATGGCGAAGATGACCTTATCGGCAGGAACCTCTACGGTCTCACTCTCGTCATAGAGCGGGCTGAATTTCTTCGTCTCAGGATCAATCGTGCGGGTGCAGCGCTTGAACACGATGGCGGTCACGTTGCCTTCGGCGTCGACCTTAAGTTCTTTCGGACCCCAAGAGGGAACAATGGTGACTCCCTCTTCTTCCGCCTCGGATTGTTCTAACGCGGAAGCGGGCATGGTTTCGCGGGTCTCCAAGCAGTACATGGAAACCTTCTTCGCACCGTTACGCTTAGCGACGCGGGCGCAGTCGATCGCGACGTTTCCGCCACCGACGACCACCACCTCACCATGGAAGATCGGGTTCTTCACTTGATAGGAGTTTGCAAGGAATTCCACCGCAATCTCCGTTCCTTTTGCGGTGTCATTGGGAACGTTGGGGCGTCTGCCGCCTTGGCAACCAATGGCCAAATAGAAGGCGCAGTACCCTTGTTTCTTCAATTCGTCGATGGTGATGTCCTTGCCCACCTCGACGCCACATTTGATCTCAACGCCCAAGGCCTTCATCACCTCGATTTCGGCGTCGATGACGTTGCGTTCCAGCTTATAGGAAGGAATGCCATAACGGAGCATACCGCCCGGCTCGGCATTCTTCTCAAACACGGTTGGACGGTATCCCTTTAAGGCGAGATAATAGGCGGCGCTTAAGCCCGCGGGGCCCGCGCCGACGATGGCGATCTTCTGCGGGAACTCGAAGTTCTCCGACGCCGCGGGGATTTCCTTCTCTGGGATATAACGGGTCTTCGGATCCAAATCACGCTCGGCAAGGAACTTCTTCACCGCGTCGATGGAGACGGCACGGTCCACGTTCCCACGGGTGCAGGCATCTTCGCAACGCTTGTTGCAGATGCGTCCGCAGACGGCGGGGAAGGGATTGTTTTTCTTAATGAGGGCCAACGCCTCTTCGTAACGCCCTTGGGCGGCTAGTTTCAGATAGCCTTGGACCGCGATATGGGCGGGGCAAGCGGTTTTGCAGGGCGCGGTTCCGGTAGGATAGCAGTTCACGCGGTTGGCGTTGTTGTAGTCTTCCGTCCATTTCTCCCTGCCCCACTTGGTGACGAAAGGATCCTCCACCCGGGGATAGACGACTTCGGTTTTGTCTGCCTTGCAAAGCTTTTGGCCAAGCCGCACGGCGCCGGCGGGGCAATACTCCACGCAGCGTCCGCAAGCGACGCATTTGGCCTTGTCCACATGCGCCACGAAGGAGGAACGGGAAAGGTTCGGCGTATTGAATAACTGCGAGGTGCGTAACGCGTGGCAAACCTTGGGATCGCAGTTGCAGATCGCGATGATCTTCCCCGCGCCGTCGTTGTTGGTTATTTGATGCACGTACCCGTTTTCTTCGGCTTTCTTAAGGATGCGAAGGAACTCTTCTTTGTCGATATAATGGGCTTTCTTCGTCTCCACGCAATAATCGGCCATGTCGCCGACGGCGAGGCACCAATCCTCCGCGTCGCGGGCGCCACCGACGCCCAAAAGCTCTTCGCACATCGTGCACGAACACGGAGAGGCGGCCAGATGGCCTTCGTATTTATCCATCCAATAGCTAATATGTTCGATATCGATCGAAGTAGATTCGTGCTCGATGGCCTTTTCGACGGGGATGACGTGCATGCCAATGCCCGCGCCACCGGGAGGAATCATTTCCGTTAATCCGTTCAACGGGTCAAAGGTCATGCGCTCAAAGAAGCGCGCCACCTCGGGATGGGCCTCGATTTGGTCGCGGCGCATATTGGAGAATTCGGCGCTGCCCATGATGAAGCGCGGCAATACGTAATGGCGTTTCCTTGAGCCGTCAGGCTGCTTGGGATAATGCCATTCGATGAGACCCGTGTAGCCCATATGGTACAACGTATCCTCCAATTCCTTATCCGACAAACCAAGCTTCTTGGTCTTCTTCTTCATCTCCTCGAAAGAGTATTCGGCGCGTAGCTCCATCGTTAAGGCGATCTGCGCCTCAAGGTCGGAAACGAAAGCCGCCAAACCATAGTATTCCGGGTCATCGTAGTTGATCTTACGGAATTTACGGTCGGTGATCTTTTGTCCTAACTTTAGGATGATTGGGCGTTTCTCACGCTTTTTGATCTCCTCAAAATTTGGGGGATCCACATGTACGACGTCGGGATAAATCATGGTCGGCTCCTTAAGGGTATCTGGTTCATACATTATACAGGAGCGGGCACGTACCCACAAAGGGCACGAAAAAGGGAGGGTTTCCCCTCCCTGAATGTCGTTGGTTTTGGGTTACCAGATGACGATGCGGTCTTCCGGAGCGACGTACATGCCGTCTCCCACGACCACGTCAAAGGCCTCATAGAACTCATCCATGCAGGAGACCGCGCGGTTGACGCGGCAACGGCCGAAGGGATGCTCATCGGAAGCCAAGGACATCGCGTAGGTATATTGCGAAGCGTAGTCGCCGAAGTGGTCGGCGCAGTTGATGAAGAACTGGGCGTAGTCGAAGCCCTCAAAGCCTTTGGCGACTTCCATGCAGAGATGGAGGCCGTTGATGTCGGCGATGGCTTCGGTGTTGACGGTGCTGCCCGGGGTGCCCTGGTTGGTCATGACCTCGTAGCCGTTATAGAACTTGGTCACGGCCTTGCAGCGGTTGGCGTAGGCGGTTTTGTCCTTACCGACGAACCAGCCGTCTTCCTGGTATTCGCCCTTTTCGTTGTAGTAGATGCCATTGGAGTCGAAGCCGTGGCTGATCTCGTGGCTGGCGACCCATCCGTAGGAGGAAAGGAGATCCAGTTCGTTCATCTCTGCGGCGCCATCATAGCAGGCCATGTAACCCAGGGTGATGTAGATGCCGTTGAATGAAGGCATGTAGAAGGCGTTGGCGGTCAGAGGATCCTGCATGGCGACGTACTGGTCAAAGGTGTATTCGCCCCAGTCATCCCCGACATGCTCCGCATCGTTGGCAAGAGCGCTCAACTGATGCAGACCGATGTTCTGGTAGAGGGAACCCTCTTGAGCGGACTTATAGGCAAAGTCGTCGAAGGTGAGAACGGTGGTTCCGTTAACGTCACCGCCGATGCAGTAGCTCATGTTGTCGAGCTTCAGCTGCGATTTGTCCTTGGCGTCTTTGCTGAGCCAATCCGCGGCGTTGATGCGCGAGGTCATCGCGCCTTTGACTTGGTTGACCAAGCCCACGACCGCGGCAGAATTCGCCTTGAAGTCGTCGGTCTGGACGTAGTAGTTCGAGATGATCTCGGAAAGGTAGGAGAGGCCATAGCTATAGAACATGGCCTTGTTGTCCCAAAGGGTTTCCTTGTTGTTGGCGTATCCGGGACGGTAAGCCCAGGCGTTGACGTGTTCCGCGTCAGGGAGGCAGATGGTGTAGTGCTGGAGCATTTGCCACACGGCCAAACCCTTCAACAAGGGGAGATCCTTATCGGTGAACATCTTCGCGATGGCGTCGATGCTGTTTCGGGAAGAGTACATGATGCTGCTCGCCTTCTTAAAGCCAACTTCGGTGAAGAAGTCATAAAGCTTCAAGTTGGTGTCGCCAAGGATCACGTTGTCCAAATAACGGGACTCGTTGTCTTCGTTGGCGAGGAAGGCGTATTGGTCGTCGGGCATACGCTCGGTGAACGTGGCCATCCGGTACTTGAACATGGTGTAATCCACGGCGTATTGACGGGCGGCTTCCTCCGTGCAACCAAGGACTTCTTGGAAAATCGGGGCGAAGCGGTCCACGGACGTATTGTAACCAGCGGAATCCGGGGAGACGCTGGCGGCGGTTCCGGAGAAGCTATACGGTTCGAGGTTCAGCAAGACTTCTTTGCGGCCGTCTTCGAAGTTATAGAAACCAGACTGGGCGGTGCTCCAAAGCACGCAGAACCCTTGTTCTTTCGCCTGTTTCAAGCAGACGTCATAGAACTCTTTCGGGGTGGAGGCGGCAAGATACTCCTCGACACCGGCGACCAAGCCAGAGGCGTTACCGGCGGCGCGGGCGCCCCAATCGCAATAGGTGTCGATGAAGTTCTGCGCGGCGGGGATGTTGTCCTTAATCAGATCCAACGACCAATCGACGATGTCTTCCTCCGGGATAAGTTTGGAGTCATAGATGTTGCCTTTGTCATCCTCGTCGACGTCACCATCGCCGTCATAGTCGTAATCCAACTGACCATCGCTCGGGTCGTCCCTATGGGGGTTGTTGTCATAGAGATAGTCGTGGTTGACCGCGGCGAAGAAATCGTCTTGGTACGAGGTGCCGATGTAGTAATGGAGACGGTCCAAATACATTTGGGTCAACTTGGCGGTCATGGCCGTCTTGCCCGAAATGGAGGAGCCAGAACGGACCGTGTACACGCCGAGGTCGCTGAAGAACTTCATCGCCTTGTAGGTAATGCTGTTCTTGCTGGAATCGGCGGCGTTGCGGATCTCGACTTCGTCGATGTCGGCGTAGAACGCTTGGAAGGAACGCGCGCCGATCTTCTCGGGCATGGAGTCCTTAAACGCGTAATACAAAGCGACCGTGACGAGGATTTCGCTGGCTTTGGTCTCCGACTCCGCGGCGAAGTCAAAGGATTCGCCACAGGCGTTCAATTGGTCGATAAGGCCTTGGACCGTCACGTTCTTGTTATATTTACGGGCGGCATAGGCGATCATCTCCACGGCGGCGCGGGCATTAAACGTGCCCGTGGTCGGGACATAGGAGGACTCTCCTTGGCTGGAAGAGGATTCCGTGCCGGTGCTAGTGGAGACTTCCGTCGAAATGATGGTGCTCTTCTCGCTTTCGCTGGAAGAAGAGCCCGAAGGTGTGCAGGCCGCAAGCGTCAACGCGGCGATTGCGACGAGCAATGCTTGATGTTTTTTCATATGTATTCCTTTCTGCCGGTTATTTGTTCCCGGCGTCGATTTCCTTGATCTTCTCTTGGTAGGCCTTGAGCTCCGCTTCGTTGCAATAGACGACGTGGCCCGGGCAAACTTCGCGCAATTCCGGCTTGTCTTCCTCGTAATTGTGGGCGAGCGCAGGGTTGTAGATGATGCGGGTACGCTCACGCTCGGTAAGAGGATTCGGCTTCGGGATGGCGGAGAGAAGAGAGATGGTATAAGGATGGAGCGGGTGGCGGAAGAGCTCGTCGCTGCTGGCGAGTTCGACCATCTTCCCGAAGTACATGACCGCGATACGGTCGCAGAAGTACTTAACGACGGAAAGGTCGTGGGCGATGAAGATGATGGTCAGGCCCATCTCGTCCTTCAGGTCGTTGAGCAAGTTGATGATTTGGGCGCGGATGGACACATCCAAGGCGGAGATCGGCTCGTCGCAGATCAACAGCTTCGGGTTCATGACCAAGGCGCGGGCGATGCCGATACGCTGACGCTGACCGCCGGAGAATTCGTGCGGGTAGCGGGAAGCGTGCTCGGCGACAAGGCCGACCTTCTCCAACATCTCCACCACTTTCTTGTGGTTTTCGACGCGGTTATGGTGTCCTTGGATATGGAGGCCTTCCTGGATGATGTCCTCAACCGTCATACGGGGGTCGAGCGAGTCGACCGGGTCTTGGAAGATCATCTGAATCTCGTTAAGGAGCTTCTTGGGGGTGTGGGCGTTGTCGTAGCGGATCTGGCGGATCTTGCGGCGCTGGGTCGCGACGGTCTCGCGCACATGGTCCTCCACCTTCTTCACTTCGGCGGCGCATTCGTATTCCACGGCGAAGCGAGGATCGATCGCGCAGATGTTCTTATCCGCTTCGTCCTGGGTCTCCTGCTTCTCCTTGGCGTATTTCTCCTTGAGTTTGACCTCAAGGTCGAGGGCGGCCTTCTTAGCTTCGGTTTCCTCTCCGAGCGCATCCAAGGCCTCATCTTCTTTGGCGATGGCGTCGAGGGAGAGGTATTTCAGGTTGGAGAGCTCGGTCTTGCGGAGGGTGACCTTCTCGGCTTTGTTCTCCAAGTATTTACGCTTCAAGCCCGCGGCTTCCTCGGACTTCGGGTCTAAGCCCTCTTTGTCCTTGGCGTAGTTGGCGTCCAAGCCTCCCAAGGCGACCGTGGTACCCACCACGATCTGTTTCCGGCGCTTGGCGATGGAAAGAAGCGTAGCCTTTTTGTCTAGGCCAATGGCCTGGGCCTTGAGCTGACGCTGCAAATCGATCGCGTCGAGTTCGGTCTTGGTCGGCAAATAGGCGTTCTTCGGGAGAGAGGCGCGTTCGTTGCCCAAAGCCTCGTCGGCTTGTTTGGCAAGGTCGTTAAGCGTGGAAATCTGCGCGAGCAAGGCGTCGACTTCGCCGGTAAGCGCATCGACGGTAAGCTTGGCTTCTTCCTGAAGTTTGGCGACCTTCTCCGTCGCGGAGATGGCGGCGATGGACTCTTTGAGCTTCGCCTCGGTTTCCTCGAAGACGGATTTGGCCTTGGCGTCGGCATCGTCGCGTTGCTGCTTCAAGGCGGAAAGCTTGGCGGCAAGGGTCTGGCAATCGGCTTGGCCATCACGTTCCGCGGGGGCGATGCCTTGCGCAATCAATCCGGCGAGTTCTTGGTTAAGCTCCGCCAAACGCGTGGAAAGCTCCGCGCGGATTTCGGCGGTTTGCTGGGCGATGGAAGGATCGTTTTCGGGCAAGGCGGAAAGTTTCTTCTCCGCCTCGGCCTTAAGTTCCGCGATACGGGCTTTGCCTTTGATGCGGACCCATTTGATTTCCTTCTTGTTCCAGCGCGCGCCGGCACCGATGCGGTAGCCACGGTAATAAACGGAACCAGAGGTGGGGTTATACAGTTTGATGATGGTGCGGCCCGTCGTGGTCTTGCCACATCCGGACTCGCCCACGATGCCGAAGCATTCGCCTTTGGCCACGTCGAAGGAGACGTTGCTGACGGCTTTGAGCTTCTGGTTGTGGATCTTCGACCCGAAGAAGAAGAACTGCTTCAGGTGGCGAACGGAAAGGATGGTGTCGGAGCCGATAAGCTCATAACGCCTCTTCAATTTCCGAGGGATGCGGTACGTGAACGAATTCTCCGCATCGATTTGACGGGTGGAGCGGGAAACGGAGGAGAGATCCTCGTCGATGTCCTCGCCAAGCTCCTCGTGGTCGTCGTCCACGACGGGACCTTCGGAAAGAGCATATTGCTCTTCGTCAAAGTTGCTGTGCTTGATGTCGTCGGGCATGCTTATTTCCCTCCTTTCTTCTTCGCTGCGCTTTTCTTCTTCTCGGGAGCGGGTTTCTCATCCGTTCCGAAAAGCTTCGCGCGGATCTCCGCCCCACGCGGGGAGGAATCCAAGTTGTTGCGGATACGCTCGGTCACGATCTTGGGCTTCTCGACCTTGGGGGCCTTGGGATGCTCCAACCATGTGGCGGCGTAATGGGTGTCGCTGATTTTGAACAAGGGCGGCTGACGCTCGAAGTCGATGTTCATCGCGTAATGGGAACGCGCGGCGAACGCGTCACCCTTAGGCGGATAGATCATGTTCGGCGGGGTACCGGGGATGGCGTCCAAACGTTCCTTGGAGTCGATGTCCGGAATGGAGGATAGCAACGCCCAAGTATACGGATGGCGCGGGTCGAAGAAGACTTCTTCCGCGGTGCCGTATTCGACGATTTTGCCCGCGTACATAACCGCG
>JAILIV010000035.1 GCA_024695105.1 Bacilli bacterium | reverse complement strand
CCCTATGCCAAACCCTGCGACATCCACGCGGGAGAATACGCGGACTGCGCCGACGCCTATATCGTCGTCATCACCGCCGGGGCCGCCCAAAAGCCCGGGGAGACGCGTTTAGACCTCATTAAGAAGAACTCCGCGATCATGCGTTCCATCATCGGGCAGATCAAGCCCACGGGATTTGAAGGCATTCTGCTCATCGTGGCCAATCCCGTCGACGTTTTGACGCACGTTGCCTTGAAAGAATCCGGTTATCCCAAAAACCGCGTCATCGGCTCAGGCACCGTATTGGATACCGCGCGTTTCAAATACCTGCTTTCCAAGCATCTCTCCGTGGACCCCAGCAACGTCCACGGCGTCATCATCGGAGAGCACGGCGATTCGGAGTTCCCCGTGTGGTCGATCACCAACATCGCCGGGGTCCCCGTCAACGACTTCTGCGCGCTGCGTGGCCATACCGACCACCAAGAGGGCATGAACCGCATCTACGAAGAGGTCCGCGATTCGGCCTATGAAATCATCCAACGCAAAGGGGCGACCTATTATGGGGTCGCCACCGCCGTTGCCCGCATTTGCGAAGTCATCGTCCGCGACCAGCACACGATGCTCCCCGTCTCCGTGGAACTCGAAGGCACATATGGACTAAATGGACTCGCCTTGTCCATCCCCTCCATCATCGGGGCGGATGGCGTTGAGAAAACGTTAGAACTCACCCTGAACTACGAGGAACGTCAAAAACTGAACGTCTCGGCCCAAACGCTAAAAGCGGTCATCGATTCCCTATGATGGACTGCCCGTCTTCTTGACGGGCTTTCTTTTCTTCGTCGGCTCGGGTTCCTCCGGCAACTCTTTGATTTTGCTAGAAGAAACGATGCGACGGTATTCCTTGTGCTTTTTCTTTAGTTGCTCATGGGTGCCCTTGCCCACCATGTGGCCATGGGAGAAGAAGAGGATCTCATCGGAAAGCTCGGTCACCATATCCACGTCTTGGCTGAAGATAAAGCCCCCACGACCACGAAGGGATTGGTGCAATAGGCGCACCGCGACGTTATGGAACTCCACCGGCAGATGGTCTAACGGGTCGAGCAGCACGAACGGGCTTTTCGTTTCGGGCAAAAGGAAACGGGCCAACAAAACCAATGCGCGGTCCCCCAAGGTCAGCTTTTTGCCATTGATCCCGAACTCGCGTTCCTGAAGCGACTCCAGCCGAAGTTCAGAAAGAAGCGCCGCGTATCGGGAAGCCTTCGCGTATTTCCGCGTGAACACCGAATGGCCGATTTCCTCCACGAAACGTTTCGCGTCAGAAATCTCCTCAAAAACGGAAACGATTTCCTTTTGCAACTTTTTCGAGGAGAGATGGCGCGCATCAAAGGCAAAGAAATCACCCAGAACCATGCGGGTGTTTGCCATGTTTTTACGGTAGAAGGCGCTTCCTTCTTGAAGATGCGCAAAAAAGTCCTGTAACGCGTTTTGGTACGACAACCACGCAGACTCATAATCTTCGTCGCTTAGCAATTGCTTTCCTAAAGTCACGTTGAACTCTAAGCCACGTTCGAACAAATCTCCCGGGGCGGAAGAGAAGGTAATCAACCCAAGACGCAGGTATTTCTCGATCTCGTAAATCCTCGCCCCACCTATGGCGATATGGCCATCGCTTGGATACGCCTCGCCACGGAGGAAGGAAAGGAAATAATGTTTGGCTTCCCCTTCTAGCCCATAGACGCCATAAACCTTCTCCACGGGAAGATTGACGCTAGCGAGCACCAGCGACCCGTCTTGGATCAGGCTCATGTCGTGAAGGTTCAGGCTCAAATCCAAAGGCACTTCGCCCAAGCTTTCCCGCACCACGTACTCGCTAAAAGGCTCATAGAAAGCCTTGAACTTTTTCGCCAAGCTATAGGTGGTGTTTAACGTACCCACGGGGGCGAAGATGGCCTCCAAATACGAGACCAAAGCGATGATCATCGGGTATTTCGCGGCACGTTCCACCTCCGACAAAACGCGCAAGTCATTCGCGGCGAAGAAGAAAAGCATCACCACCGCCATCATTTGGATAAGGCGAATCACCGCGCTGCCTAACGCGACCGCGCGTTCGGAATGCCCCGCGAAACGAGACCTCGCGTCCCGCTTGTCCCCCAATAGTTCTTGATAGGCACGATACGAGCCAAAGGTGAAAATCGAGCGGTGCGTGTCCGCCATCTCACGAACATAGGAAGAGACCGTGTAGGTCATTTCCTTCTCTTTCCGGAAATAGTTCACCGCCACCTGGTTGCTAAAGAAGATGGCCAAAAGGATAAGCACGTAGGCACCCAAAACGATGAAGAGGAAGTACAACTCCCACGTCGCGGTGATTACCAAGGAGATAATCGTTCCGACCAAATTGAAGCCGATGGAAAACCATCCGGCCGCCAAAACGCGGGAAATCTGCTCCGAGTCCCCGATTGCGGCCCCGGCGAACACCCCCGCCCCTTTTTCCCGAATAAGAGGTTGTTCCTTAAAGGCAAGGGAATCGAACATCGCGTCCTCTAGTTCGCGCCGAAAACGCAACATGATCGAGATGTTGATGAAGTTCTCCAGCATCAAGAACAAGCATCCCGCCGCGGCGATGGCCGCCATGATCCAAATGGAGCTATTGTCCGCGTGGTCTAGCCCTTCCAAGAGTTTCTTTTGAAGAAGAGGAACCAACACGTTGCAGGCGGCGCAAAGCAAAGACACCACGCAAAGCAAAACGATGGATCCTTTGGAAAGGCCATCGCTATACGCTATCGCGGCGCTTAGGAAACTCCGTATGTTCTTGTTTTTCTTTTCCATGGTTGTCTAGAGAAGAAAAGCGGGCCTTATAGACCGCACATTTCCTTCAACTTCTGCTTGTTCTCGTACATTCCCATGTCCGCCCGGAGGAAAACCGAAGACACGTCCATGTCTTTTTCGGGGTTGAACACCCCCATGCCCACGGCCAATACGCAAAAGTCTTTTTTCAAACTCTTGATGGAATCATCGATGAGGGTAGACACGATGAAGTCGCGGTCTTTGTAGGCTTCCCCTTCCAAGATGATGGCGAATTCATCCCCGCCGATGCGGTAGATGGCGGAAGGGAAGAAGGCCTTCTGCAACTTCTCCGCGGCCAGTTTCAAATAGCTGTCCCCGGCTTGGTGCCCCGAAGTGTCATTGACGCGCTTGAGGTTATTGAAATCGCACACGACCACCGCGAATTCGGCGGTGCCGTTTTTGATCTTCCTACGCAATCTGCGACGATGGAGTTCGAAGGCGCGCTTGTTCTTCAAACCGGTAAGGGAATCCACTTGGGCCTTTTCAGTCGCGGTCTTCACCTTGCGGATCAACGCATTCTCGCGTTTGACCTGCGCATCGGCGTCACGGACCCCGATGACAAGGTAGGAGCGTTCCCCACGCCGCACCAAAGTCGCGCGGAGGCGGTGATAAACGGTGACACCCTCCTCCACGCAGCGGTAAAGCATCGTGAAGAGATTATCGTCCTCTAGTTCCTTTAGAAGGTTATCCTTCTGCAGGTTACGCGAAACGAACCCAAGGTCACGAGAATAAACGCAATAAGGGAGAGTAGAGGCAACGTCCTTCCAGAAATCGCTTCCCACTTTCTCTACGGGCAGGGAGAAATCGTCGGAATGAGTGCCATAACGGACGTAATGTCCCGTTTCGACATCGATGTAATACAGACGGATATAAGGGCCGGCGAGGGCAAAGGCGAGATCGCGGAAGTCTAAGGCGTTATCCCCTTTCATGCTGAAAGGCAAACGACCTTCCCGCACGCTTTGGGCGAGGAAGGCTTCCACGGCGGCGTCGTAGCTAAGACCGTTTTCCGCGAAAACCGCGGTCGCTTTTTCCTTCAGTTCTTCGTCAATCATGAATAAGCGCGAAAAGCGCGCTAATAAGTTTAGCGGAAATACGCCCCTAAGCCACGCGCCAGTTCGTGCGTATACGGGCGATGTTTCAATTAGAAGATGTAATAAAAGCGCGTCGCCATCGAGGGTTTTACCAAAACAGATAGGGCTTTCAGAAAGCGCTTCCATTTCGCTAGAAACTGCCATTCCATCACCCAAGCACGCAGGCGCGATTTGCAAAGATTTTGTTGTACGCAAACGTTTGACTCGCTAGTATTTATTTGGTATATCGATACAACACCATGAAAAACAAAAAGCCCCTATTCATCACGCTGATCGCCTTGGATGTCGCCATCACCGCGTTTTTCTTCGTGATTCATATCATCATGCTTATCAATTTGCAGAAGACCCCCGAGGAGCGCGAAGCCATCGGCGGGCTCATCGGCTGGTTGATGCGCCAAGAGAACAACGGCTTCTACCTTGGCCTATTCGTGATCCCCTTGTTCCTACTTCTTGCTGCCAACGTCGTCGGACTCGTCATCTACGTGCGTAAAACCACCAAGAAAGAGCCAGTCAAGGTCAATGACCTCACCGAAGAGCAACGCGAAGCTCTCCGCGCTGAGCTACTAAAAGACCTCACGGGTGACGCAAAACCCCAAGAAGAGGCCAAACCAGAAGACAAAGAAACCCCCGCCGAGTAAGGCGGATTTCTTTTATTTACGCCAGCCCTATACGTACGTACGCATGTCAAGGCTTGCACATACGGGAGTAGAGTGGTATTTTTTCCTTGTCAAAAGCACAACCACAGTGATGTGGCGTCGCAAAGCTAAAGGGTCTAGTTCGTTAGATAGCCAGTTGCCAAGGAGAAAAGGCAACTGGCTTTTTATGAAGAAGATCGATCGCAAAGCAACCCTTAAGATCATCGCCGCCACCAGCGTCGCCATTTTCTCGCTCGCCGCCGTGTTCACCGCCACCAGCGCCTGGTTCGAATCCGTGCGTAACGTCGACACAGCCGGAGACGCCTTTAATGTCAAAAACCTCAGTGGTCATCTCGCCTCGGTAAGTTTTCACAAACTGGATAGCAAGACCACGGACTCCAACGGAGACGCGACCAGTTTTACTTTTAGCTCTACCGCCGTGGGAACAATCACCTACGACTGGAATAACGACACGGGCGAATATGTGCCCACTTTGGAAGGGGATACGCGCATTAAATTAAAGCAATACGATCCGATGGACCGTAGTCAGCCCCTCCTATTGATGCTCCACCTCAGTCAAGCCTATGAAACGACTGGGCCGAGCATCCGCGTCAACGGATTGACCGCCGCCACTGGCTTCCTTGGCGCGCGCGACAGTTCACAGCAACCCGTCTATAGTCTCGATGACACCGATATCATCTTAGACAGCAGGGGCAGCGTGCATCTCGTCGATGGTTCAAGCACCCCCTACACGGTCAACTACTACTGGCTTAGCTCCGTCGTCCAGTTCTACCAAACCACGTTCGCCAACGATACGCTTTCGTGGACCTACGCGATGACCAGCGAATATGCCACCGAACACAGCGTCCCAAAACTCAATAACTCTCCGGATAAATTCGTCACCGTGGACAACGAAGCTGAGACTTCCTCGTTCCGCAACGCTCCGAACCTATTCTCTTCCAGCAACGGCCAGACCATTAAAAATATCGCCCTTGTTATCGATTATTACCCTGACGCGATTGAGTTTATTTACTCCACTTATCTTGCCAACGCAATCCTTGAAAACACGTATGGCAGCATCATGAGTTTCCTCTGCGACTGGTCCTTGGAGGTCATTTGATGCGTCGCAGTCTGACGATAAAACTCCTCGCGGGCCTCGTAGGGTTTACCGCTCTTGCCACGCTAGCCGGAACGGCCGCGTGGTTTATTCCCACCGCCACGATCAACTCCGCCAACACGCCCATCGAAGGCGAAACCTTAGGCGCTTATTTCGCCTATGGCGATGGTACTGCCGAGCAGCCTTATGGCATCACCAAGCCCCGTCATGTTTATAATCTCGCTTGGCTTCAATACCTTGGCATGTTTAATAAAGTGGACAATCCGAACTCCCCTTATTACGGTAGACAGTTCCACTTCGAAGTGGCCGCCGACGTGGATATGGGTGGCATGGTTATCCCTCCCATCGGTACCACGGAATACCCCTTTGTCGGAGAGCTCAAAGGCCAAAACCACATCATTTCTGGCTTTGAAACCAGTAACAGCTTTGCGGACTATAACAAGCGCCCCGCCGCAGTTAATTCCGGCAACTTCAAAAACAACGTTGTAAAGATCGTTGGTTTCTTCGGCGTAGTTGGGAATTACGAAAACCAATTCTCTGGGCAAGGCATCGTCTATAACAATGCGGTAAACACCATCAACGACCTTGGCTTAACCGACTTCACGGTCACGACCGTCGCTAGCGACACCTTAATCGGCATGGCCGCTGGTTGGGTCGGCGCTACGATAAATAACATCGCCGTCGACACTGGCACAATTAACGTCGAGGCCGCGAACGCCGCCGCGTTCAACGGCGGAAGCGTCACAAAACGCCTATCCGATTATTCCATCGTGGGTTATTCGGCATCCAAGCAAAAGCTGCACCGCTACTCAGACACCGTTTACAACGTTAGCACGACCGTCCTCCCCGACTCCTTCACCGTTGACGAGCAGTCCTCTTCCGCTGGTTGGGGTGGCTCCTTGGACATGGTTCAAATGTACAATGACCTCTTCAGCGTATGGGACACCTTCAGCGGCGCCTCGGGAAC
>JAILIV010000010.1 GCA_024695105.1 Bacilli bacterium | reverse complement strand
AAATCCTTTTCCTATCGCGAAGTGATCCTCTATGGATTTGCCACGGCAATCGATGCGCTGGCCGCGGGCGTTGCAATGCATGCGGATTTGTCTACGACCACGACCGTGTGGCTGCACGTCGCCATCATCTTGGCGTTGACGCTTGCGTTATCGCTGGTGGGCCTATTCCTAGGACGCTTCGTGATGAAACTCTTCCGCGGGCGTTACGAAATATCCGGAATCATCGGCGGATCGGTGTTGATTCTACTCGCGGTTTGGGTGGTGCTAAGCCATTACCTAAGCATCTAAAACGGATGCACGTATCGTTTAAATAAGGCAATCGCAGACGTCGACTGTCTTCTTTTTATCGTCGTAACGGCGGAAGTAGACAATGCGTTTTTCGATGGTTTTGCCCGCCCCGAACAAATCCTTTAGGACGAGATGGTAGGCGTCCATTTGGGGCTTGTATTTTTCAATGAGCGTTTTCTCAAACGTCGCGTCGTCGGGGATGTATAGGGCTTCGTCGGATTTGAAGTCAATCAAGAGGAAACGGTCTTTTTGGCATAGCAACAAATCGATGGATCCATTGGAGAGAACGTTTTCTTCCCCTTTGTAATAGGAGAAGGTGAATTCGGGATAGCGTTCCCACTGGTCGAAGCCGTTTTGCTGGAAATAGGCGTCAAAGGATTCGACACAGGTCAAAACGAAGGCGAGAATGGCGTCTTTATTGCCTTCCTCGATGTCGTCTTGGCTTTCGTTGACCGCGGCAGAGGTGGCCTCTTGCGGGGATAAGGCGTAGCGCAGACGGAGTTCTAAGGCGCGGTGGAGGATCGTGCCCACGACGTTAGACTGGGGGCGAGGGTTATTGGGGATGGCTTTGGCCTTTTTCTTTAGCGCTTCCCTAGTGGGCGATTCCGCATTTTCCATAGACGAAGGCGAAGTGGTGATGACGCAACCCTTTTTGGAGAGGTTAGGTTTATGTTCGGCAGGGGTGTAGACGTTATCTTTGTCTTCGCCTTCTTTGCTTTCCTTCTTCGCTTTTTCAGGGTCAAAGGGCTTCAAGTGGATATGAGGCAACGCCATATGGTCATAAACGCGGCCTTTGTTATTAAATAGGCCCTTCTTGTGGTCGTCGTCTTGACAGAAGATATAGGCTTCGCCAGGGCGAGTGACGGCAACGTATTCTTTTCTTGCGTCTTCGCAATCGTCTTCGTACAGCACTTCCTTGGCTAGCCCGGAGACACTGGCGTCTTTGCTTTCCTTCATCGCCTTTAGGAAAGCGTCGTAATAGAAAATGCCCTTGTGCATGATGGACTGGGGCTGGTTGTTGTCTTTCTTCGTCGTCGAGACATAGATGACAATGGGTTTTTCCAAACCTTTCGCTTTGTGGAGGTTGATCACCATGACGGCGTTAAGGTCGGGTTCGATGGAAGACTCACGTTCCACGCCTTGAATGAGGTACTCGTCTATTTTTGCCGTCAGGGCGGCTCCGTTATCGAAACTTGAGGCGAAGGTTTCCTCCGCCATCTGGTAAAGCTTGGCTTTGGCGTTATTGACCGTGAAAGGATAATCCTTCGTGTGTTCAGCGAAAAGGAGGTTCAAATGGTCGATGAGGTAAATGGCCTTTCCATAGGGGCTCATGCCTTTTGTGGCGTTTTTCAAGTCGTTCAGAAACCTCAGGGTGAGGCTATTGGACTCGGTGACGGTTTGGCCTTTATACGCGCTAGGGAAAATGGATTGGAAGACGCTTTCGGCGATGGCGTAGTCGGTTTCGTCGTGGGTGTTGAGGATGCGGAACAAGAAGGCGAAGGTGCGTACCACGAAAACGGAAGCGAAATCGGACTTGCCGAAGATGCGGCAGGGGATACCCGCGGCGTTTAGCGCATTGACGTAGGCGGGCATGGTTTTGTGCCCTTCGGAAAGAAGCATGATGTCCTTGTATTCAATGGGACGGTAGACGGAGTGATACTCATCGTTTTCGTCTTTTACCGCTTCACGTACTTCTCCATTTTGCTTCACTTGGAGAATGAGTTTGGCGATCTGTTCCGGTTTCGACGAAGGGAAGGAATAGAAACCGATGAGACGTTCGGGGGTTTGCTCTGAAGCGGGGATGAAATTCTTCTTCGCGGTGAGCATCGGTTGGTAGAAATAGGCGCCATTGGACACCAAACGAATACTCGCGTAGCGGTTGTTCACCCATTCAAGGATGTGGTTGTTGCTGCGGAAGTTGATGCAAAGGGAATGGATGTCGTGGGTGGCGGGGGACTTGGCGAATTCGTCTTTGGTGGAGAAGAAGACGTCAGGCTCGGCCCCACGGAAGCGGTAGATGGATTGCTTGGGGTCACCGACGAGGTAGAGGCAATCCTTCCGGCCCTTGGCGATCAGTTGGGCGATGCTATATTGGACGGAATCGGTGTCTTGGTATTCGTCGATGTAAAGGTGGGTGATGGATTCACGGACCTTGGCCAAGGTCTTCGAATTGCCTTTCAGCAGGATCAGGGTCTTGTAGATCATGTCGTTGTTGCTGACATGGTCGATGTCTTCGTCGCAGACTTTTAGGTATTCCACGTAAAGGCGATAGGCGTCTTCGACGTACAACTTTGCGAGCGCCATCTTATAGACGTTGACGGCGGTGTCCAACAGGTTGAGCGCACCATCGATAGCCTCGGCGTCATTTTTGTACGCTTTCTTTAGTTTGACTTTGGTGAAAGGGTTGTCGATCTTGATGCGGGCGAGGGCCTTTTGGAACTCATCCGCGTTGGGGTAAGAAGAGAATTTGTCGAAGAGTTCTCGGTAATCCTTCTTGACGAAGAGGGTAGGCTCCTTGGGTTCCCCTTTGTCATTGAACTTGCCTTCCACGTCACGTTTTGCTTGTTCGTCGATCTTTTTGATCTCCGCTTCGTGCTGCGCGTAAAAACGATAGATCAACCCGCAGCATTCCCTTTCCATCTTGGCCCGTTCTTTTTGGGCGGTGGGGAAATCTTTTTGGTTGGGTTCGCCGAAGTAGATGTCGCTGCGGGAAAGGTGGTTGACGTTGCCCGTCAAAGCCTCAAAGCACTCGCAGACGTTTTGCTTTACGCTTCTGGGCGTGGCGTCGATGTATTTCTTCCAATCGGCTTTCTGGAAATTTCGAAAGAAGTCGCGAATTACGCGTTTTTTGCGCATTTCTTCATCTTCGTCGATAAGGATTTTGAAGTCGGGAGCGACCCCGGCCCCGATGGCATATTCGCGCAGAATATCCTCGCAGAACTTGTGGATGGTGGAGATACGCATCTCATCGATGTGGCGTAATAAGTCGACTTTCCGGGCTTGTAACTTCGCTTCGAGTTCGTCGTCTTCTTCCTTCTCTTTGAGGCGGCCGACGATGCGGGTGCGAAGCTCTTCCGCGGCTTTGTTGGTAAACGTGATGGCCACGATTTCCTTAGGTTCGGAGAGGGGGTTGCCGCTCGTCAGTTGGAAAAAGATGCGGGAGACGAGGGAATAGGTTTTTCCCGCCCCGGCCCCCGCCTCCACAAAGGCGTTGGAGGGCTTTTCCCTTAAGACGTCGCGCTGGGCAAGCTCGGCTTCGATTACGGATTCTCTGGTTTCTTCTTTTTCCATAGGTAGTGCCCTTTCTGTAGACGGATGGCGCAGATGGATTTGTGCTTGCAGAACTTGCAGACGTTCTCGTGGTCTTGCTCCCCACACGGAACGTAATTCGCGTCGATATAGTCGATGATGCCTTGAAGGTAATCGGGACGGTTTCGGATATAACCGATCAAGAAGTCTTGGATGCAATCCATGACCAACCGGTAATCGTCGGAGGACGAATCGAATTCATGACGAGCATATTCGTTTTCGCGGACTTCGTCGTCGAATGGATAGGAATAGATGAAGCGATCGACGACTACTTTGTCGTATTCCAAACCAAACCGGTTGGGAGGCAGCGCGCTTTCCAAAACGTAGGAGTAGAGGACGTGTTGGCAATAGGGTTGATCCTTCTTTTCTTTATAGCGGCCCGTTTTGTAGTCGACCAAACGAAGATGGAGCGTATTGTTTTCATCGACATAGCCATCGACTCGGTCCACGCTTCCGGTGAACGTAATGGCGTCGCAGAGAGGATGGTGGAATTTCAGCGGGTCTAATTTGAACTCGTTGGCGAGGGGTTTGTATTGCGTGAAGTCGCCTCGGCCGATGATATATTGCAGGTAGATTTGGGCAACGGACTGCACCTCGAAGATTTCGTCTTCGGTGACGGATTCGTTGCTTATGGGGTTTTGTCGGACCGCTTCCTCTTTGGCGCTTTGGAAGCCTTCCTCAAAAATGGCGTAGTCCCAAGAAGGGGTTTGACCCAAATAATGGTTGTAGTAATTTTCCATGGCTCCATGGAAGAAGGTGCCCTTGGCATTGGCGGCGAGCCATTGGGACTCGTCGAGTTCGGGGAACTCCAAAGAAGGCAAGCCGAGCATTTTGTCGTAATAGAAGCACAAGGGACATTGGAGCAACGTTAAGGTGGCGGAGGGGGAGAGGGTGAAGCCCGCGGTGGCTTTCGGAAGGGCCTGCACCTCTTTGCTCGGATCGTCGTGTTCCGGGAATAGGACCAACGACTTCTCGATGGCGTAAGGCGAGATCTTCTCAGTATCGGGAAGGTTCGCTAAGCCGAGGAGATAGACGCCTTCCGCATCGTCGCGGAGATTGATTTTGTCGTAGGAGGAGAAGGAGAGATAAACGTTCGAATCGCTATGGGTGATCAAATAGAGGACGTCTTGGATTCTCTTCTTGCGGGTGAATTTGCTGATATGGATCCCTTCGTCCCCTGGAAGGTCTTTTTCATATTTGCCTAGGTCTTCAATGAAGGCGTTTTCCACCGAGGAGCCCACGAGTTTTTTCTGGTTGAGGCCAAGGATGAAAAGGTGCTTGCGTAACGCGATCGTGCGGGAAAAGGTTCCGAAAACGATGCCCTCTTTGGATTCTGGTTCGGAATAGGTAAGGGCGGAAAGCTCTTTTTCCAGCACGTCGATGCGTTGCTTTTGGGAGTCCTGTTCCAGAATGAGGTGCCTTAGTTTGGCCAGCGGGTTTCTCAACGCCTCGGTTTCTTCATCGTTTCGGATGTAAGAGTAGGCAAGCTGCAACAGTTTGTCGTAGTCAAGGTTACTCCCTTGGGTCACGTCCAAGACGGCTTTGAGGAAGGAAAGTAGGGCCTTCGTCTTATCGTTACCTGCATAGGCCTCTAGGAATTTCTCCGACCGTTCTTTCCCAAAACCGACGACGTATTTGGGGAATATGAGCGTCGAATGGAACTGCAAGCGCAGCAAAGGGTCTAGTCCATCGTTGGCCAAAACGTTTTCGAGCAGCTCGAACTTATAGTTTTCGTCGTAATAGCGGAGCAAGCTTCGTAGGAAAGCGACGAGGTTGCTGCTGGCGGCGCGTTTGGGGGAGAGGCTATAGGGGATGCCCCTGGATTCGCATAATGCGCGTGCGAAGTTTTCGTAGGTGGGTTCGCTGTAAAGGATCTCGACATCGCGGAGCGCGAGGTTTTTCTTTTCGATGAAGTCGAGGGCGTGAAGCACTTCCCCGAATTGCCCATAGCAGGAGAAGACGTGGGCGACTTTGGGGTCATGTGACGTTTCGTTCCAATAATTCACGTTTCCAGAGAACAGCGTTTCCAGAACCTCTTTTTCCAGTGGGCGCAGGATCACGTCGTCAAGGATGATCAACGTTCCGGTTTGCTTTGCGTCGCGAAGCCCATTTAAGGCAAAGATACCGTCGGTGAGGTGGTTCTTTTGAAGATAGTCGGCGTAACAGGATAATAGCCCTTCGTAGTCGGCGGGGACCAGCGCGGGGAAACCGCTTTTCCCATGCATCCGATAATCGTCCAAGGCGTGGAGCAATAGTTGGGCCGCCCCGATGGATTTGACGTGTTCCTTCAATCCGAAATCCTTCTCCAAGATGAGATGGAGCAAGATGTAGCTGGCCTCTTTCCCGCCCACGATACGGATGTCGGGATCTTTTTGGGACAAAGCTTCCTGAACGAGGGAGGAAACGGTATGGAGGGCGTAGTTTAAGACGTTGGTTCCTCGGAGGTTCTGGCGCTGGACAAAGCGCCGGGCCGTGGCCAGGGAGGAAGATAAAATGACCTTTCGGTCCATGGATTGCAACAAGTCGTTCATGGGGAGCTCCTCGTACCGATCATTATAGCATGGATAAGCCTTCTCCGCCTCCTTTTCTTATATTTAATAAGAAGATTGCTTGATGCCTAGGAGAGGGAAAGGCCCAAGTGGGCGGTGTTTTTATAGAGGGAGCACGCTATAATCCTTTTGTTATTTAGGGAGATAACCATGAACGTATTTTTGATTGGCGGCACGGGGCTTTTAGGCTTGCAGGCCGCGAAAGAGCTGATTCGCCGTGGCCATCACGTTGAGGCCGACGCGCTCCCTCCGCTTCCGGTGGGCGCGGAGATTCCAGAAGAGTTGGTCTTGAATCTGCGCGATAGCAACAAGCGGACGGACGAAGAGTGGAAGAAGGCGCTCAAAGGTGTGGATTGCTTCATCTTCGCCGCCGGGATTGACGAACGGGTCGAATGCCCTCCACCGGTCGCCTATTATTACGACAAATACAACGTGGCTCCGCTTCGCCGCATTTTGCCCATCGCAAAGGAAATGGGCGTGAAGAAAGCGGTGGTCCTTGGCTCTTATTTCTCCATGCTCCACCATCCAGAGCATGGCTATGACGCCAAACTCCCCAAAGGGCTTTTGGAACGTAACCCGTATATCAAGAAACGCATCGAGCAGGAGGAGGTCCTTGCCTCCTTTGCCGACGAGAGCTTTGATTGCGCCGTTTTGGAACTTCCGTATATCTTCGGCACCCAGCCTGGCCGTCAGCCGGTGTGGACGGTGCTTATTGAACAAATCGAAGGGATGGATAAACTCCCGTTCACCATGTATCCGAAAGGCGGAACCGCGATGGTGACTGTGGGCCAAGTGGGCCAAGCCATCGCCGGGGCGGCGGAAAAACTCGGGAACGAATTCAAGGGGTTCCACGCCTGGCCGATTGGCATGGTCAACTACACGTGGAAGCAATTCCTCCGCGTCGTGTACGAAGCTCGTGGCATGGGGCCTAATCGCAAGATCGTCGGCGTCCCTGCCTTCGTCATGAAGATGGGCATGGGCAAAGTCATCAAAGACTACAAGAAACGCGGCATCGAAGGAGGGCTGGATCCCAAATACCTTCCTTACATCATGAACCTTAACCTGTTCATCGATGACTCTTATGCGAAAGCTCTTGGGGTCGAAGAAGCCGACATTGATGAGGCGATCGCCGATTCGGTCCACGTTTCCGTGGCCTGCCACGAAGGCAAGGCGCAACTTCTGGGCATGAAGGGTGAGAACCCAGAAGAGTAGCGATGCGGGTCCTCCTACTTTATTTTTCTGGCACAGGGCACACCTCTTTATGCGCCCAAAAGATTAAAGATGCTTTTCTGGCGCAAGGCCACGAAGTCGTTTCCTATGCCTATCGTGCATCCGAACCGTTTATGGAGGACGTGAACGCGTTTGACCTCATTGGTTTTGGCTATCCGATCCACGCCTTTAACATTCCCGAAGCCTTTTATCGTTTTATGAAAGCTTTCCCTTCGGCGGAAAAGCCTTTCTTCGTTTTCAAGGTGTCGGGCGAACCGTTCCACTTCAATGACGCAAGCTCGTATATCGGCGTGCGGGCGTTAACGAAAAAAGGCTATCGCTTGGTGGGAGAGAAGCATTTCCTAATGCCCTACAACATCATGTTCCGTTACCGCGATGGTTTAGCGAAGCAGATGTTCCTTTATCTTGGCCCCCTTTGTCAGGCTTTCGTCATGGGCTTATGCGCCGGGGAGGCGGAGAGGATCCGTTATCGTTTTGGGCATAAGGTCCTTTCCTTCTTTTTGCGCATCGAGTGGATTGCCCCGAAGATCAACGCCCCGTTGATGCGCGCGAGCAAAAAGAAGTGCACGCATTGCATGCTTTGCGTCAAATCCTGCCCGATGGGCGCGATTTCCGTACGTAAAAACGGGACGCTGAAGTTCTCTTCCAAGAAGTGCGCGATGTGCATGCGGTGCGCTTTCTTTTGCCCCCATGACGCGGTTGGCTTTGGCATCTTGAACCCCTGGAAGGTGAATGGTCCTTATCCTTTCGACAAATTGCTCCCGGACGAAAGCGTGGATCCCCATTTCATTCACGAGGGCATGAAGGGCTACTTCCGGAAATTCTTGCCTTATTTCCGAAAGCAGGATGCTTTGTTAAAAGAAAAAGGAATCCCCAATCCGCTGGATTAGGAAAGGCGGCCGGTTTTTTGGAAATACGCGATCGTGTCCGCGATGGTTTGATCGATCTCTCGAGGCGAAAAACCAAGGTCCTTTTTCGCTTTGGATGAATCGTATGTCGGGTTTAACCGTAAGCAGTGCAACGCAAGCACCGAAAGAAGGGGCCGTTTCTTCTGGATGCGGGCAAGCAATTCAGAGAATGGAGCGGCGATGTATAAAGGGAAAAAAGAAACGATGAGGCGTGGGGTTTTCTTTTGGGCAACGGTTGCGAAATGGCCAAATAGCTCTTTGACGCTAAGCCGCGTTCCCGTGAGAAGGTAGCATTCTCCGACGTTTCCTTGGTGGAGTGCATTAACGATTGCCTTCGCCACATCGCGGGAATCTGCGATGTCGTATCCCCCTGGGGTCAAAGCGGGGATCTTCCCTTTGCAAAAGCGAAGCAGCGCATCGTTTAGTGGGGCGCAGAATGGGTCATTTGGCCCTAAAAGCGCGCTAGGGCACACCACAACGGCGGGAAGTCCTTTTTCCTTGCATGCGTTTAAAACGTATTGGCCGGCGAGGGCTTTGCTTTTGCCATATACCCCGAGGCAGCGCTTGGGGTCAAAGGAAGAGGGGTCGATTACGACGCCCCCTTTGCTTTGGGGCAACGCGTCGACGCTGGAGACGTAGACAAAACGTCGAAAAGGGTGGCGAAGGGCTTCCTCGACGATGTTTTTCGTTCCCTGAAGATTCACTTCCATCGTCGCCTTATCCGCGTAACGGTACACGGATACCTTTCCCGCCGCGTGAATCAGGTAGGAATCTTCATCCGCCTCCGCCATGAAGCGGCGGAGTGATTCTTCATCAGTAAGGCTTCCCTCCACGATATGGATGCATGGGTTATCTTGGTATCCTTGGACGCCCGGATCGTTTGGGAAGGCGAGGCCATAGATCTCTGTTTCGCCCTGCTCCAGAAGCTCTTTGACGATGTTATGGCCCAAGAAACCGGATATGCCTGTTAGGAATACTTTTTGCACCGTTTGATTATGGAAGAAGCGGGGCGAATACGGAAAGGAAAAAGGGAAAAAGACGAAGTAGGTGAACGCTCTTTTTCTACTGAGAAAACAGAAACGACACGATATACCAGATATGCATCGTTTTTCGTTTTAATGGGGTTTTACGCCGTTTTTCTATTAAAAATGTCCATTTTGTCGAAGTGAAAACAAAATCGTTCTTTGCTATAGCAAATGAAGGTGGCTATCATATTGTCGTTATGGTGAACGGTTTTCACTTTTTAGATATCGCGCATTCTCCTGCCATGAACCTTGGCGTTTTGGAGAATTGGCTCGCTTTGGGTATCGCCGTTTTGTTGGCCATCGTCTGCGACTTTTTGCTCTTCGTTTTGCTCAAGCGCACCTTTCCCCGTGTATTCATCGTCCTTTGCGAACTGGGCCTGATCGGCTGCTGGCTTTTTGATTTATGGCTACCCCTTATCTGCGTCGCCGTGATCTTCTTGGCGGGCCTGGTGTTTTTCTTCATCGCCAACCGCAGCGAGACCCGTTACTATTCCGCGAACAACATGTTGGGAAAGCCGAACCGTGGGTTCTCCCTGTTCCGCAAAAAATCAAAAGCCGAGGTCTTGTTCGACCGCGAAGCCATCTATGGCGAAATCGCGGAAGCGGTGATCGCGATGTCCAACCAGAAAGTGGGGGCCATCATCGTTTTGGAGAAGACCGACTCCCTCTTGCAACTTTGCAATACCGGTACGATGGTCAACGCCCCGGTCACCGCCGAACTATTGGAAACCATTTTCTATAAAGGCACCCGCCTCCACGACGGTGCCGTCTTGATCCGCGACGACCAGATTCTGGCCGCGGCGGTCGCGCTTCCCTCCACCAACCGTGCATTGCCGGGTAAATACGGCATGCGTCATAGGGCGGGCATCGGCATTTCCGAAAAGGTGGATGCCGTCACCGTCATCGTCTCTGAGGAAACGGGTCGCATCTCCATCGCCTACCAAGGTGAACTGGAGACTGTGATCCCCGACGATTTCTTGGATCGTTTCAAGGAATACATGGCGATGAATTCGGTGCTGGAAGGCGCGGATTAACGTCTTCTTCGAAAGGTCTATTTGCTTATGTGTGGAATCGTCGGCGGCGTCGGAAAGCTTAATCTTCGCGAATATTTGATTTCCGGCTTAAAAAAGCTTGAATACCGTGGTTATGACTCCGCGGGTATCGCTTATGCCGAAGCGGGCGAAGTCATCGTGCGCAAGGTCGCCGGGAGGGTCGTTTCCCTCGACGCGGTCGTGCCAAACAACATCCATCCTTCCGTTGGCATTGCCCATACACGCTGGGCGACCCATGGCCAACCCAATTCCTCCAACGCGCATCCGCACCAATCCAACAACGGCCTCTTCACGATCGTCCATAACGGCGTCATTGAGAATTTCCGTCCTTTGACCCACCAGCTTGCGGTACGCGGTTTCCATTTCGCGTCGGAAACCGATACCGAGGTCATCGCGAACCTTTTGGAGCGGTTCTACACTCGCTCTGGGTCCGTTTTGGAGGCGATCGCCCAAACCTGTGAGGCCATCGAAGGATCCTTTGCCTGCGCGATCATCTTCAAGGACGAGCCCAACCGCCTCTATTTCATGAAGAAGGCCTCCCCGCTTTTGATCGGGGTGTGCGACGATGCTTCCCTTTTGGCTTCCGACCCGGCCCCGATGGTCGAACTTACCGACCGCTTCATCGATTTAGATGACGGGGACTATGGATTTTTGGAAGTGGGCAAGGTCCAGATCTTCCGCAATGGCCGGCGCATTAAGCCACGTTTCGTCGCCCGTAACGTCGATTTGTATAAGAGCGACCTAGGCGAATACCCGCATTACATGCTGAAGGAAATCGAGGAGATCCCCTCGGTCATCAAGCGTCTTTGCGAGAACTATTTCGACGAAGATCATTTCCTGTTCAACGAGAGCATGCTGGAATGTCTTCGCAAGGCGAAACAAATTCATTTCCTCGCTTGCGGCACGAGCTATTACGCCTCGAAGATCGGCGCGAAGTACCTGCGTCCGCTTGGCAAAGACGTCTTGGTGTCCATCGCCTCCGAATGGGCGTATGACCCCTACGACATCACCGAGGAACCCGTCTTCGTGCTTTTGTCCCAATCGGGCGAGACCGCCGATTTGATCCGTTGCCAGAAAATCATCAACGACCGCGGCGGCATCTCCATCGCCGTCACCAACACGAAAGGCTCCACCATCGAGCGGAAAGCCACCTATTCCTGCCTGCTTTACGCGGGGCTAGAAGTGGCGGTGGCCTCGACCAAATCCTATTTGGCACAGGTTTGTTTCTTGCTCATGCTCACCGGTGCGCTTCGCGGGGACATGATGGTCATGGCCGACATCGACCGTCTGTGCGAATCCTTGAAGGACATCATCGCCCGCAAAGAAGAAATCCATTCGCTTGCCCGCCACGCGCATAAGGTGACCGACGCTTTCTTCGTGGGACGTGGTTTGGATTATCTGGCGAGCATGGAAGGCGCTTTGAAGCTGAAGGAAGTCGCTTACGTCCACGCCGAATCCTATCCTGGGGGCGAGTTAAAGCATGGCCCAATCGCCCTTATCACCCAAGGGACCTTGGTCGTGGGCTTCGTCTCCGACCCAGAAGTGGCCAGCAGCATCCGCAACAACTTTGAGGAACTCTCTTCCCGCGGCGCCCGCATGGTGGTGCTTTCCACGGCTTCGCTGCAAATGCCCGGGGACTCTTTCGTCACGAAGGACGTCAAGCCGTATTTGGCCTCCTCCGCCTTGGTCATGGTCTCCCAGTACTTCGCCTATTACATGGCGTTAGAGAAAGGCTTGCCCATCGACAAGCCCCGTAACCTAGCCAAATCGGTCACGGTCGAATAAACAATTCGCAAGACTTTTACGGGGCGCGCGTGGATACGCGCCCCTTTTGTTGTATGATAGGGGCGTCATTAAAGGAGAACACCTATGCCTACCCCCCATAACAACGCCGAAAAAGGCGATTTCGCGAAAGTCGTCCTCATGCCGGGCGACCCTCTTCGCGCCAAATGGATCGCCGAGAACTTCCTCGTCGACGCCAAACTCGTCAACACCGTCCGCAACATCAACGGCTACACCGGATTCACCAAGAGCGGAAAGCGCATTTCCGTCATGGCCTCGGGTATGGGCATGGCCTCCATCGGCATCTATAGCCACGAACTATTCAAACACTATGGCGTCGACGCCATCATCCGCATCGGCACCTCGGGTTCTTATGTCCCCCACGTCCATCTAGGCGAAATCGTCTTGGCGGAGGCTTGCTCCACCGAGTCCAATTGGGCGGCGCAGTATTCCCTTAACGGCGGCACCTATTCCGCCTGCGCCGACTTCGACCTTATTCTGTCGGCCTATGAAGCCGCGAAGAAAAAAGGCCTCACCGTCCATGCGGGCAACGTCCTTTCCACCGACGTCTTCTATAACTTCGACAAAGAGGTGTGGAAGCGCTGGGCGAAACTAGGCGTCGTTGCGGTGGAGATGGAGGGCTATGCCCTGTATACCGAAGCCGCGATGGCGGGTAAGCGCGCCCTTTGCATGCTCACCATCTCCGACTCCTTCGTCGACGAAGGCGAACTTACCCCCGAGCAGCGGCAGACGGGCTTGACCGACATGATCAACCTCGCCATCGAAGCCGCGGAAAGATTCTGCTGATGCCCTATCAGGTAGAGCTCACTTTGTTCATCGTTTTGGCCGTGGCCGTGGGCTCCGCCTTGCTTTTCTGGTTGCTTTATTCGCCCATCAAACGGTTTATGTACCAACACCATACCGTGCGGATGTATTACCGTAAGGTGCGACAGGTGGCCTTGGACAACGATTTTTACCTGATCAACGCCTTTGCCAACCGCACCGCCGATTTGGAGGAGTTCCACATCGACCATATTCTCATCGGCAACAAGTATTTCTACTGCATTCGTGACCGGTATTACGATGGGGCGATCGCCGCGAAGGAAGACGACCCCAGTTGGGTGTTTTACAAACACGGCGCCCGCTACATCACCAACCCGATGACGCTCAACAAACTTCGCATCCAGCGTCTTTCGTTGATGTCGAGTATCGACGAGAAGCTGTTCGTGAGCATCGTGCTCATCAATGACGACTGCTTCTATACCCCATTCCAACCCGCGACCGATTCCAGTTATCTTTCATCCTTAAAGGATTTGCCCAAACTCATCGAGGACTTGGAGGCCCGCGACGTGGATCCTTTGGATCCCCACGCCATCGCCATGGCGGCCCGGGACTTCGCGGAGCTTAACGCCGACTACCATGGCCACTGACCGTTCCATCGGGAATAAGGCGCGGGAAGAGTACCGCCGCATTGGCGGGACTTGCCTTTTAAGCGGATTCGCCTTGTTTTCGATCGGGCTTCTCTGCGCCGCTTCCTGCATGGTGTCCATGCTGCTTGGCGCGGTCACGATCTGTTTGCTCTTTTTGCCTTTCCTTTTTTCGCTGACCAACGCGATTTCCTATTACGCGAAGGAAAAGTCCCTCCCGGACAACCGCATCACTTTCATGGGGTTTGCCGCCTATTTCACTTCGGGAAATGGGGTGTATCGCGTCTTCTTGAACTTGGCGAAGGCCCTAGGCTTTTTGGCCTTGGGGTTCTTGCTGACCTTTTTGGTCTATGGGCTTACCGCCTATCAAGTGGATCCCTCCTTCCGCGCCGATTACGACGCCTTAATGGCCTTTTACGAACAAGGCAACGCGGAAGCCTATTACGATTTGGCCGGCTCTTCGGTGCCCCTTTCGCGCTGGAGCGATGTGGCGGTGCTGGTGGGGGATGGCTGTTTCTTGACCGCTTTTGCCATTTTCGTTTCGAACTATGGGCTGAACCCTTTTTTCCGCGCGGTGTTCCCACGGGGGAGCAGGGGACTCGCGGTCCGTTATTACAACTATTATTTCAATCACGCGCATAAGGACTATTACCGTTTGCTTTGGACGCAGGGTTATGCGGGCGCGTTGCTCGTGCCTTTGGGTTTTGGCTTAGGCGCGGGGCTATCCTACGCCTTTGGCTTGCAGGTCCGGTTTGCCCTGGGGATTGGCGTGGGCGTGGCTTTTCTAGTGCTCGCCCTTTATATTCCTTATTACCTTTTGCTGATCGCCGAATTCTATTCAAGCCACCCCAAGACGTTATTGCAGGCGGAATTGGACATCCAAATGGAGTTCTTGCTCCGCGCCCAATCCATTCCGGGATATGGGGAAGAGGAGATCGAGAAGATCCGGCAGGATATCTTAGACACGCGACGGAAAATCGACGCCGTCGGGGAACGCGAATCCGAGATGGAATAGGATACGAAAAAACCCCCGATTTTATCGGGGGGTATTTTCATCTGGAGCAAGTGACGGGAATCGGACCCGCGTATTTACCTTGGCAAGGTAATGTTCTACCATTGAACTACACCTGCATGGCCCTTAAGGGCTTGCATATTATAAGACCGACATTTTGGGCTTATCAAGTGGAAGTTTGTTTTTCCCCGTCCTATAATTTCACCGCTTCCCAGAAGGGGGTACCAATCATGATCAGCAACGAAGAGTTGGCGGAACGTTTGTTCCCCGAAATACACATCGGTCTCGAGGAGCTCGAAGCGCGCTACCCGGCCCGCAATCTGCCCGAAGGGGCGTACGTGACGCGCTTTGCGCCTTCGCCCACGGGTTTCCTGCACACCGGCTCGCTTTTCACCTCCCTTATTTCCTATACCGCCGCGAAGCGTTCCGGCGGCGTCTATTTCTTCCGTTTGGAGGATACCGACACCAAGCGCACCATCCAAGGCAGTGACCGCGATTTGATCGAGCAGCTCGCCCACTTCGGCATCGTCGCCGACGAAGGCTATTTCCCCGATGGGGACAAAGGCGAATACGGCCCTTATAGGCAATCCGCCCGCGCCGACATCTACAAAGCCGTCATCAAGGAACTCATCAAGAGGGGTAGGGCCTATCCGGACTTCGCCACCCCCGAAGACCTCGACGCGATCCGCAAAATCCAAGAGGAGAAGAAAGAACTTCCCGGTTACTATGGCGTCTATGCCCGCGACCGTAATCTTTCCAACGAAGAACGCCTCGCCCGCATCGAGGCGGGCACTCCTTGGGTCATCCGCTTCTATAGCAACGGCGACCATAACCGCAAAGTCAAGTTCACCGACGCGATCCGCGGCGAGATCGAACTGCAGGACAACGACACCGACGTCGTCATCTTGAAATCCGATGGTTTGCCCACCTATCACTTCGCCCATGTGGTCGACGACCATTTCATGCGCACCAACCTCATCACCCGCGGCGAGGAGTGGATCCCCTCCACGCCGATCCATTTGGACATGTTCCGCGCGTTAGGCTGGAAGCCCCCCAAATACGCCCACATCCCTTCCATCATGAAATTGGAGAACGGCAACCGTAGGAAACTATCCAAACGCAAAGACCCCGAGGCCGCCGTGAGCTACTTCTTGGAGCAAGGCTATCCGCCCGAGTCGCTTTTGGTGTACCTCATGTCCATCGCCAACTCTAACTTCGAGGAGTGGACCATCGCCCATAAGAGCTTTGACCGCGACGCCTTCCCTTTCTCCATCAAGAAGATTTCCTCCGAAGGGGCCTTGTTCGACCAAGACAAGTTGAGCTATTTCTCCAAAGAGGTCATCGCCGCGATGCCGTTGGAGGAAGAGTTTGGGGCGGTGAAGGAATACGCGGGCTTATTCGACGCCCCGTTAGCGGCGAAAATCAACGAAGACCCTGACTATATCAAGACGATCCTCAACATCGGCAAAGGGATCAAGAACCCGCGTAAAGATTATGCGAAATGGTCCGACGTCTCCCCCCTGATCGCCTTCTTCTTCGACGAAGAGTACGAGAAGATCGTGGCCAATGGGTTACCGTTTAAGGAGGGGCTGACCCCAGAGTTTATCCGCGACTTCTTGGACGACGTGCGGCAAAACATGCCCTTTGGCACCGACGAGGCCACCTGGTTCGACGCCATCAAGACCATTGGGGCGCGGCATGGCTACGCCGCCTCTAACGGCGATTATAAGCGCAACCCCGAAGCCTACGTGGGCTCGGTATCCGACTGCGCCGAGATGGTCCGTATCGCCATCGTGGGGCGCAACCAATCGCCCAACCTTCACGAGGTGTTGGGAATCATCGGGAAGGACCGCGTGCTCGCGCGTTTGGACCGCGTGATTTCCCTTTTCTAAAAAATCGTTGTAACTCCTTGGGGCGCGTGCTTTAATTATCCACGCCCGAAACGGCCCCATGGTCAATCGGTTAAGACGGAACCCTCTCAAGGTTCAATGACAGGTTCGACTCCTGTTGGGGTCACCACTAGGTGACTTATGCCCCCGCTTGTCGGGGGCTTGTCTTTCATAGGCACCCTCAGGGTGGTATGCTATGGGGCATGAGACAACCCCCGTTTTTGCGCGAAGGCTCCTCCATTTCCTTGGTCGCGCCTTCCTTTGGCTGCGCGACCGAGCCGTATGCGACCCGGCTGGACGTATCGATAAAGCATCTAAAGCGCCTTGGCTACCGAGTCGAAGAAGGCCCCAACGCCCGATTGGCCGTGGGGGTCGCCGGATCCAACGTCCCTGAGTTACGGGGACAAGAGATCAACGACGCGTTTGCTTCCGATGCCGACCTCATCCTTTCCGTCGGGGGAGGGGAGACGATGTGCGAAACCCTTCCTTACGTCGACTTTGAGGCGATCAAACGGGGAAAGCCCAAATGGTTCATGGGCTTTTCCGACAACACGAACCTGACGTTCACGCTGGCCACCTTGGCCGACACGATGACCGTCTATGGTCCCTGCGCCCCGTCTTTCTTCGAGAAGAAACTCCGCCACGCGCAGAAAGACGCATTGGATATGCTCCGTGGCGAAACCCATTTCGAAGGCTACCCAAAATGGTCTTTGGGCGGGTCGAATAAGGAGCATCCCCTTTGGGGATATCGTGCGAATCGGCCCAAGATCATCACGCCTCATGGATACGAAAAGCCGTTCGAGGGTTTGATGCTTGGGGGATGTCTGGATTGCCTGGCGCTTCTATGCGGTACCCGCTTTGATCGAACCAAGGAGTTCATCGCCGCCCACCCGGAAGGAATCGTATGGTTCCTCGAGGCTTGTGATTTGAATCCTCTTGCCCTCCGTCGCTCCTATTTCCAATTGAAGGAAGCGGGATGGCTTGATAACGCGAAGGGTTTCTTGCTGGGCCGGCCTTATTCGGCACAGGAGGAGTTCCTCGGCGTGGACCGCTTCTCCGCGGCGATCGATATCTTAGGGCCGTTGGGGGTCCCTCTGCTCATTGACGTCGATTTGGGGCACCTCCCTCCGTCGATGCCCATCAAAACCGGGGCGCATGCCCGCGTCGGGTTTGAAAAGGGCAACCTCATCGTCGACTATTTGGAGTAGACTTTATCCACCGAAAGGACATAGACATGGTAATTCTCACGATCGAAAACCTCGGGCAGATCAAAATCGAGCTCGACTATGAGGCGGCGCCCAACACCGCCCGCAACTTCGCTTACCTGGTTTCCAAAGGATTCTACGATAAGCTCATTTTCCACCGGGTCATCAAAGGCTTCATGATCCAAGGCGGAGACCCTCAAGGCACTGGCATGGGTGGCCCCGATTATTCCATCAAGGGCGAATTCAAGTCCAATGGGTTCAACAATCCCTTAAAGCATGACCGCGGCGTCATTTCCATGGCCCGCGCGATGGACCCCAACTCCGCCGGCAGCCAATTCTTCATTTGCGACGCGGACGACCATTTCCTCGATGGCCAATACGCCGCCTTCGGCCGCGTGGTCGAAGGGATGGACGTGGTGGACCGGATCGCCTCTAGCCCAAAAGACCGCCGCGACAAACCCCTTAAGCCCGTGGTGATCCTAAAGGCCGAATTGGTCGGGGAGACCCCCGTCGCCCCCGAGACCCTTCCTCGGTAAGAAGACGAGCGCCCCCTTTTGCCGAAGTGGGCGCTTTTATGTTAGATTTGTGGAAGCATGCGAAAGGCATTATTCCTTTATAACGGGGCCAGCGGAAAGGGAAAGACCAACCGTCACCTCCCCGAGATCTTGGCGCGGCTGGAAGCCATCTTCGACGTGGTCGATGTTTTCAAGACGTCCACGATGGAAGAGGGGATGGAGAAGGCCAAGCAGGCCTGCGGGGTCTACGACGTTTTGGTGTTCCGCGGCGGGGATGGGACGTTCAACCATATCGTCTCGGCCCTTTATGGCATGCCTAACCCGCCCATTATGGGTTATATCAACGGAGGCACCATCTCCGACATCGGGCGTAATTTCGGGATCAAGGGCAACGTTCGTCATGCGTTATCCATCATCGAAGGCGGGCATACCTGCGGTTTTGATCTCGGGCTCGTCAACGGGGAAGTCTTCACCTATATGGCGGCGGTGGGGGCGTATGCCGACATCGCCTATGTCACCAAGCGTAAATACAAGAAGCGCATTGGGCGCATCGCCTATTATTTCAAGGCCATCGCCGAGGCGTTAAGGTGGCGGTCCGTCCCTTGTGTGGTGGAAGCAGGCGGGGAACGAGTGGAAACCAAGGTGCCGTTTTTGCTTTGCTTAAGTGGCAAAAACGTCGGCGGGTTTCGGGTAAATGCCCGCGAAAGCAATATCCACGACGGCAAAATGGAGATGTATTTGACCAAGCCTGGATTATTCAACGGATTGCTCCATTATCTGTTTTTTAAGGTGCGTACCACGAAAATCGTCGCCTCGGAGTTCCACGTCCAGATCTCTTACCCGGAGCCTTGGTGTCTGGATGGGGAACGCGGACCTAGCGGGGACGTGCATATAAAAACGGTGGATTCCGGTTTGCGCATATTTTGCGCGGAAAAGTTCGAAGAGCCTCTCGAATAGGGCTCTTTTGCGGTCATTTCCTTCGCGGGCGTTCTGCGCGATTTTGCTCTATTGCTTCCTCGCGCGTGTTGGGCTAGACTAAGGCAACGATATTTTTGCGGAGGGAAGCAAAATGAAAAAGAGAGTAGCTATTACTACGATCATCGGTTTGATTTTGATGTTGGCCGGCCTTGCGGGAACCCTGTTCCTTGGCGACCTCATCAAAATCGACGAAGCCCCGCTTTACACGATGACCCAGTACTTTGACAACCTGGGCCCCATCATACAGGCGGAATTCACCAACCTACAGCCGTTGGCGTTCGTCAACTTCGGCCTCGTGGGCGTCCTGTTGATCCTGCTGTTGGTGCAAATCACCATGGCGGTGCAGAAGAAGCACGGCGCCGCGGTCGGCGTGAGCATCTCGACCATCCTGACGATGGCCTTGGTGTTTGCCTTCTTGACCTTGAACTTCGTGCCGGGCCTCAACGCCGACCTCGTCGGTGGAACCACCTATGGTTACGCTCTCACCGGCCTCGGCCTCTATCAGCCCATCATCGCCGCGCTTCAAGCCGGCAAATGGCTCGCCTTGGTGCTGTTTGCGCCGTCCCTATTGTTCCTCATCGGCTTCATCTTGGTCCTCGTTGGCCTCATCAGTGAGTTGAAGCTCCTCTCCGAGCTTCCGAAGCCGAACCTCGACGAAGTCCCCGAGGACAACGTCGTCGTGATCCATGACGAAGACCTCGAATCCGAGGAATCCGCCGAAGCCGCCGAACAGGCCCTCAAAGAGGGTGGATATGCCGAGCGTCATGCCGCCAGCGTGACCCCCGCCCCGGCCGCCCCGGCCGTCCAGGGCCCCTTCCTCATCCAATACATCAACACCTACGCCCCGGCGCAGCAAAACCCCGTGGAGACCGCCGTCCCCGGACAGGCCAAGAAGAACGCCGTCCCCGTGACCGAGATCCAAGGCGCCATCACCGGCGAGAAGCCGTTAAGCCCGGACGACATCCGCAAGATCATCCGCGAGGAGCTTGGCGAGAAGAAGGACCAACCCGTCATCGTCAACGTCCCCGCCGCCCCCAAGCAAGAAGAAAAACCCGCCCCGGCCGGATTGACCGCCGAGGAAGTGCGCGCCATCTTCTCCGAAGAGATCGGCCGTTATCTCGCCGCCCCCTCCGAGGAAGAGGATTATGACGGGGAAACCGAGATCATCGTCGAGGACGAACCCGCCCCCGCGTTGACCCTTGATGACATCCGCGCCATCGTTTCCTCTGAACTGGCCAAAGCCAAACCGGCCGAGGAACCCAAGCCCGAACCCGAACCCGTCGACGTCCGCGCCGCCATCCGTGAGGAACTTGAGGCCCATCGTCTCCAAGCCGAAAACGAAGCCAAGCGCAAACAGGCCGAGGAAGAAGAGGCCAAAAGGCGCGCCGAGGAACTCGAAGCCGCCCGCTTAGAGGCCGCCGAGAAAGCCCGCAAGGAGGCGGAAGAGGAAGCCGCCCGCAAGGAGGCTGAGAAAGGTCTCTCCGCCGAGGACATCCGCGCTATCATCGCCGCCGAGCTCGCCAAAGCCGCCCCCGCGGAAGAACCAAAGAAAGACCCTGGCGTCACACCCGAACTCATCCGTGAGATCATCCGCGCGGAAATTAAGGAAGCCGCGCCCGTGAAGGAGGAGAAGGTCCAACCCGTCACCGTCGTGGTGAAGGAATCCGACATCGTCCGTCCCGCCCCCGCTCCCCAGCCCGAGCCCGAGGAAGCCGCCCCGATCGTGAACATCTACGTGAAACCCGCCGAGCCCCAGCCCCAGCCCGAGCCCGAACCGGAACCCGAGCCCGAGCCCGAACCGGAACCTGAGCCCGAACCGGAACCCGAGCCCGAACCCGAACCGGAACCCGAGCCCGAAGAAGCCCCCGCTCCCCGCGTGCGTATCGTCGGCGCGATCAACCCTGACCTCCCGCCCCACGACAAAATCATCCGCATCCCCTTCCCGACCCGCATGGTCGGCGCGGACAAGGAGATGAAGTCCAACTACAACGAATTGAAGGCCGAGATCATGTCCTATGGCGTGAAGTCCCGCGTCTCCAACTCGGGTGACACCTTCCGTCTCCACAAGGTGACCTTCGTCAAGATCACCGTCGCGGGCAAAGGCCTGAAGCTCTACTTCGCCCTCGATCCCAACGATTATGCCAACAGCACCTTGCCGGTGCAGGACGCGGGCCATAAGGGAACCTACCGCGACATCCCGCTCGTCTTCAAGGTCAAGTCCGACCTCTCCCTCCGCCGCGCGAAGCAACTCATCGCCGACGTGATGGAGAAGAACGGCTTGGAGCAAGGTAAGATCGAACCGCACAACTGGGCGGACGAACTCAAGGACTACAAGCCCGCCGGCTCCAAAGACGAAGACGACGATTAATCCTCCAACCCATCCACAGCATAGACCCGCGCCCGCCGCGGGTCTTTTCGCATGTGGGGCGATTTGCTATAATGGCGACCGCGCAATCGCAAAAGGAGGTGGTGGTGTTTGGACAGTATCCCTGATTGGCTTAGTATCCTGTTACTTGTCATACTCGTGATGCTCAGCGCCTTCTTCAGCGCTTCCGAAACATCATTCGCCTGCCTTAACCGCTACAAGTTCATGGCGGAGGCGGATTCCGGCAAGAAGACCGCGAAACTCGTCCTCCGGCTCTGCGACAAATTCGAAACGACGCTCATCGCCACCCTCATTGGCCATAACGTCGTCTCCATCTTCGTCTCCACGATATCGACGTTCGTCTTCCTCCATTTGTTTCAGGGGGTCATTTCCGATGCGGCGGTATCCTTGATCGCATCCATTTGCATGACCATCATCGTGTTCCTTTTCGGCGACACGATCCCCAAGTATTTGGGCAAAAACATCCCCGACACGGTGGCGCGGGCCGCTTGCTACCCCTTATGGGCGATTTGGATTCTGCTTTTCCCCATCTCGATGGTGTTCCGCTTCATCTCTTTCTTGTTCCGCAAGATCTTCCGCGCCTCGCCGGACCTCCCTTTGACGGAAGAGGAATTCACCTCGATCATCGACGAGGCGGAAGAAAACGGAGTCTTTGAGAAGAACGAGTCCGAGATCATCCAAAACACGCTGGACTTCGCCGATACGTCGGTGAAGGAGGTGTTCACCGGCATCGAGAAGATGGCCATGCTCAATAGCGATGGCCTTACCACCCCAAAGCTATTGGATTATTTGAAGGAGTGCCCGTTCTCCCGCATTCCGGTGTATTTCAAAAAGCCCGACAAAATCGCCGGCGTCTTGGTCGTCAAGAATTACCTTGGCGCCTATTTCCAAAACCCTTCGGTCAACTTCACGGAGTTTTTGCAGAAGCCTTATTTCGTCACCCCGCGCGTCCATTTGGACGATTTGGTGGACGGCTTTAAGTCCCATCATACCCAAATCGCCATCGTGCGTAACGAAGGGAAGGTTTTGGGCATGGTCACGATGGAAGACGTGCTGGAAGAACTCGTCGGTTCCATCGGGGAAAGTGGCAAGCGAAGGAGGAAACGGCGATGAACCCTTACGTTCAATTAGCCATTTACCTCGTCGCGATCGGTTTGCTTTTGGTGCTCTCCGGTTTGTTCTCTTGCGCGGACATGGTGTATTCCGTCGTGTCCACGAAACGTCTGGAATTGCGCGGCACGTCCACTTCGTTATTGGCCGCGAGGCTTGCCAAGGACTATGAGAAGACCATCGTCGCCATTTTGTTTGGCAATAACCTCGTCAATATCTTGGCCTCCTCCCTTGGCGCCGCGTTGACGCGCCTTGACATTCCCACGTTTACGGAAAACCCGGATATGTGGGCGTTGGTGGTGGAGTTCTCCCTTTTGTTCATCATCCTCGTCTTTGGCGAGATATTGCCTAAGGTCGTGGGCAAGGCCTATAGCTTCCGCTTGGCTTTGTTCTTCGCCCACCCCGTCCATGTGACGCAGTTCGTTTTCTACCCCTTCGTCATGGCGACCACCTTCATCGCGACCAAGATCACCGGTCCGCTTGTGTCCAAAGTGAAAGATGAGAATGCCCAACCTTCCAACGAAGAGCTTCAGGCTATGGTGGACACGATCGAGGAAGAGGGCATCATCGACGAGGACCAGTCCGAGATGTTGGCATCCGCGATCGAATTCAAGGACACGTGCGCGCATGAAATCATGACCCCACGCATCAAAGTCGAGGGTTTTGAGATCCACGATAACCTGTATCAGCAGGTGCAACGGGGCGCCTTCAAGCATTCCCGCATCATCGTTTACGAGAAGGATTTGGACCACGTGCTTGGGTATTTGCCATTGAAAGACGTTCAGCGCGCGCTGCTACGGGGAGAACGCATTGACGTGAAAGAAGCCATGATTCCCATTTTGTCTGTGCCTCCCACGATGGAAATCTCTCTTGTCTTAAAGGCCATGAAGCAATCCCGTCACCATATCGTTTTGGTCAAAGACGAATATGGCGGAAACGAAGGCATCCTCACGATGGAGGATATCTTGGAGGAACTCGTCGGCGAGATGTTCGACGAATCCGAGCCGATCCGCGAGGAAGTGGAGAAGACGGATAAGCGCAACACGTACCGCGTGAAAGGCTCGATGCACATTGAGGATTTCTTTGAGTATTTCCATATCGACGAAGAGGAATTGGACGAAGATTCCGAGACCCTCTCGGGATGGATTTCCGGGCGTCTGGGCCGGTTTGCCAAGGAAGGGGACATGGTCACCGTCGGCAAGGTGGACGTGGTGGTGGAAAAAGCCTCTCCCTACACGACGGAAGAGGCCATGGTTTATTACCATCCGCGACGCAAGGTCGCCGACTAATCGCTGAGTTTGCCTTGATAAAGGCGATAGATTTCATCGCCGATGGTGGCGACGTCGTCTTCGTCGCAATCCAAAACGTAATCCACGGGCGGGAGGTTCTTCGGGTCAAAGGTGACTCTGTCCCCGCGCAGCCTCTTCCGAATGGATTCTTCTTCGTCGCCGCGTTTGCGCATTCTTTCTAGGCGCGTGGATTCCTTGGTGCGCAGGAAGAAGGTGACGATGTGGGAATCGCCAAGGCTAAGGAAGGAATGGATGCCCGATGGGTCGAGGATGATGCATTTGTCATCCCCGCATTCCGCTTTGCTGCACCCATAATAGTTGCCGTTATACTCCGTGCTTTCCACTAGGGCGTTGGCTTCTTTTAGGCGAAGGAATTCCTCCACGGTGACGAAATGGTAGTCCACGTCCTTGCGTTCGCCTTTGCGCATGGGGCGGGTGGTGTGGGTGATGGCCTTCACCATCCCATAACGCGAAAAGAGGTATTTCGCGATTTCGGTTTTGCCAGAGGCGGAAGCGCCGACGAGAAGCACCATGGGATTATTCTAGCCATGGGGAGCGATAAGGAATAGACGAACTTTTTCGCCACTTTCGTTTTTCGTCCCTATAAGGGGGTGGAGGAACCCCCATGAAAGTGATCGTCGACATCCAAACGTTATTAGTCCACGCGGACGAAGTTCGGCTCCGTTACCGCAAGGCGTTGAAGGCGGTGGGCAAAAGCATGGACTACCATGTTTATGACCTAAGCTACTCTTTCCTCGCTTCCCTTCGCGCTTGCCCTGAGGCGGGATATCTCCTTCGCGTACGGAGGTTTTACGACGCCTTGGATTCCTGCGACAGGATGATCTTCGTCAACGAGATCTTGGAGAAAGACCGCCATTACCGGTTTTGGTTCATGGGCCAAGAATTCCGCAAAGGGGAGTTCGAGGCGCGAAAAAGCGGACTTTTGCGCAAAATCCCAAGGAGTATTCCATGAAGGGCATCGCGAAAATTTTGGTTTTCCCAGCCGCGGCGCTTTGCCTAGGTGCGGGCTTGCCAGAAGGGCGGCCTTTCTCGTGGAACGTGGGCCCGGTTATCCAAGGGCAAGGCTGCCAGGTGAACGTGCGCTATGACGCCTCGCGTTTAAGCAACGCCTATTTCCTCTGCGAGATAAAAGGGGTGCCTAGTACCAAACGCGTCGCCTCGTTTTCGCCTTCTCTGTGCGACGAAGAGGGATACGTCACGCATTCGGTGGAGTATGACCTTTCCTCTTTTGGGGTGGGGACATGGCTTACCTTTCGATTTGGGTTAAGCCGAAAGGACGTCGCGGGGGAGGTAGACATCTCCGACTTTTACCTATACGTGGAACAAAACGAGAAAGTGCGGCCCGACACCTCTTTGCTGCAGTTTGTCGAGGAAGGGATCCACGAGATGGACCGTGGCATCACCGTATTCGACCCTTGGATCGACCCGGGGCATACCTTTTCCTACTCCGATGCCTATCGTTACACGGGCATGAAAAATGACGCGTTGCTCCCTGGGCGGAAGATTGGGCTTTCCTCATTGATCTTGGAATACGCCAATCCGTATGCGGTGGCGAAGAAACCCAAAGCCGAGCTTCGCTTTTTGGACCATTTGGACGAATTCGCCGACGTTTCCACTTCCCATGGGGGATATCGAAGCATCCCGTTGGAGGTGGACGTATTCCAAAAGCAAGGGGTGGGCGTGACCTATCGCTTCGCCTTGAGGAAGCCCCTTTACTATTCCCGTTTGGACTATCGCGCCAGTGCCAAGCCCATTTCCGGCGAACCTTGTTTTCTAAGCGCCGACTTTTATCTGCCGTTAAGGGAAGGCCATGATGGGGATTTGTACCGTTATCAGGTTTTCCTAACGGGGGCTGGGGCGTATGGGGATAGCGTCTCCTTGCCCCAGAGCGCCTATTCCTCAAGGAACCTTTTCGGGCCGTGCGGCGAGGCGGAGTATTGCGTCGTGGTGGGAGGGGAAGGACGATGATTTGCCTTCTGTTGGCCGGGATGGCCATGGCCTTAGTGACCGTGGGGTTCCAGTATTCCTATTCCCTTTCGGGCGTCCACGCGGTGTACCTTGGCCTATACAAAGGCTTGGTGGAGGAAGCGGTGGTGGTCGCTGGGACGGATGGGGAATACGCCTCCCCGCGTTTCTATTTGCCCCGGCTAAACCAGCTTTGCAAGGACTATTTGGATACGGGGCTGACCCCTTATTGCCGTAGTTATGAAATGAGCGTCCTTGGTTATTCCAAAGGTCGTTATGTTCCTTCGGTGGCCTATTCCACGAGAGTGCAGATCAGTTTCACCGCGACCTTTTCCCTGGAACGGTCGTTAACCAAGACCGCCTATTTCCGAATGGAAAGGAGCGAAGCATGAACGCGCTAGAACGAGTCAAGGAATTCGTGGAGGGATCTTTCTTGAAGACGTTGCTTTTCCGTAAGGGCGTCACCGACGTCTCCTATAACGGGGAGGCGGTGTTCTTTGAGGATTGCCTTTATGGGAGAAAACGGTCGGGCATACAGGTCAACGACGAAGAAGTGGGGGCGTTTTTGCGGCAAATCGCGAACATGTGCGAATGCCAATTCTCCTACATGAACCCGGTATTGGACGTGAGTTTTTCCAAATATCGGCTCAATGCGACCTTCCTTTCCATTGGCCGTGTGTTTGAGCAGAAGCGCTATTCCTTTTCCCTGCGCATTGGGCATGATGGCTCGGCGGTGGCGGAGGATGAGGGGTTCTTTCCCAAGAACGTCAAACGGTTGCTTTTGGGCGCGGTGGAAAAAGGCGAATCGGTGGTGATCGCCGGGGAGACAGGCGCGGGGAAAACCGAATTACAGAAATTCCTATTGATGCATTTGCCGCCGTGTACCCGGGTGATCGTGATCGACAACATCGGCGAACTGGAACGGTGTCGCGGCGATGATATGTTGGATTTGACGTCATGGAAGGTGGACGAGCGTTTTCCCGATTCCTCCTTCCGCGCCCTGGTACGCAATTCCTTAAGAAATAACCCCGATTATCTGATCGTCGCGGAAAGTCGCGGGAAGGAGATGCTAGACACGCTGTCCGCGGTCATGTCGGGGCATCCGATCATCACGACCTTGCACGCGAAGGACTTATTCGCGGTGCCTTATCGAATGGCCCGCATGGCCCAAAACGGGGATCCTAGCTTGGCGTATGAGGATTTGCTCGGGGACATTTACCACCATTTCTCATGGATGGTGTACGTGAAGAAGGGCATGAAAGATGGGCAGACGTTCCGTCGCATCTCTTCCATTGGCAAACTCAACGAATCCAAGCGATGCATCGATATCGTCTATGACGAGGAAAGCGAAGATGAAACGGAAGGGTGAGATCGTGTCCGTTTTGGCCTCCTCGGTTTTGGGCGGGACGGCGTATTTGGCCACTGACGCGTGGTATATCGGCGCGGCGGTAGGAATCCTTTGTTTGGTGGGAGGTTTCTTTTTCGTCCTTCCTTCGTTGCGTGAGTTCATGCGAAAGGGAAGGCTCCGTCATGAATGCTATTTGTTCATCCATGGTTATTTGGTGGCTTTGTCGGTTTCCCAATCCTTGGATAAGGCGTTTGAATCCGCCTCTTCCCCCATGGGAAAGGAATTCGCTGCGCTTTCCCCGACCCTCTCCTCCATGCAGGGAAGGGAGAAGGTGGAGTATTTGGCGTCTTATTTCGAGGCGGACCTATACCGCATGTTTTTGTCGATATTGGATTTGTATTTGGATCGGGGCGGGGACGTGCTTCGTCTTTCGGGGGAACTCACGGCGGAGGCTAGCCGTATCGAAGAGACCGAGAAGTCCTATGAAAAGAAAGCCGCGCGGAAGGGGATATCGTTCTTCTTTCTATGGGTGCTTTCTTTGGTCATCATCGTGTTCTTGCGGTTTGGCCTGCAGTCGTTTTTCGCCTCGCTCCGCCATAGCGTGGCCTATTTGGCCTGCGTGGGCGTTTTCTTTCTTTTCTTCATCGCTTCGTCGCTTTTCTACGTCTATGCCCATACGGGTGTGAAACCGCGTTTCCTCATCCGAAAGGAGAAAGCCAATGGGGCGTCTTAAGAAGGATCTTCAATACTTGGGGTTGCACTTGTCCAAAGAGCTGCTTTGGTATGGGTTTTTCTCACTGGCGTTCATCGGGCTAGGGGTCGCGTTATGGCTTTGGCGCGGACTTGGGTTCGTTTTGCTATTTCCTTGTCTTGGGTTTCTGGTCTTCACCTTCTTTTATTTCACCCGTTATGGGGCGATGGTGAAAGCCCGGTTAGAGGCGTTAAACCGTGAGTTCGTCGACATCTTCACCTTCTTTGCCATCTACATTGGCGATGGCTTCACCGTCTATAGCGCCCTCTCCAAGGTGAAAGGCTACGCCAGCGAAGGCTTTGCCTTGCTTTTGGATGGGCTTTTGGACGGCATCGACAAGGATAAAAGCGTCACGCCCTTCGTGGATTTCGCCTCTTCTTTCCATGACGTGCTGGTGAAGGAAGTCATGCTCGCGGTGTATCAGATGGTGGACGAAGGGGAAGGCGGGGTTTACATCCGCCAATTCCAGAAGCTATTTGGGCGCCTTTCGGATACGCGTCATGCGTTGGACGCGGAAAAACGGTTGGAACGGCTCGACACCTTGTCTTTTCTTCCTCTTGCGGGATCAGGGATCGCGATGCTGGCGTTGACGATGTCGATCATGGAGATCATGGGAGGACTGACGGATGTCCTATAAGCTCGGTCTTTTGCTTTCCATCGTCTTCATGATGTCCGTGCTTTTGTTTTCTGGTGATCTCATCAACGTGGGAATCATCAAAAACAGCCTGAATTCGTTGGCGTTGACGGTGAGCTACCGCATCGCCAAAGACGGGGCGGTTTTAGGGGATACCCGAACGCTGGTTGAGTCCTATGGGGCGGAACTTACTTTTGAGGAGGGATGGCGGGAAAGCTTTCGTATTGGGGACACGGTGACCTTCTACCTGAAGAAGGAGTACACCCCGTTTGTCTTGCGAAAGGGAACCATGCCCTTATCGGTGCGGCGAAGCGCCGTCATCGGCTATTACAAAAACTAGGAAAGGAGGGAATATGTCGGAAATCAAAGGTCAGCTTCTCGGAATGGTGCTGGTGCTCGTGCTTTTCTCCGCGGTGGCCGCGGCGATGTATGCGATGTTCAACCGTTCGACCGAGAACATCTCCAAGCGCGTCGACGAGGAGACTTCCTTCGTCGTTTCTTCCTAAAGGGACGTCTCCGGCCTTACTCATTTGCAACTGGTAGGCGTCAATGGCCGGGGGACGTTGGTTGCGCCGTCAGGCTTGCCTGACTATTAGCCAAGGTTTGGCATCGCCCAGGGTGAATACCTTGGGCTTTTGCATTTATGGGCGTTTTCTTTATAATTACCCCGAGGTTATCAACATGGCACAAACGAAAATGGAACAATTCCGCGAGATGTTCGCTGAGCGTCTTGGCGTCAAAAACGTCGACGAAAACAAGTCCCTTAAGGACCTTGGCTTGGATTCGTTGGACATCGTGGAAATGTGTCTGGATTTGGAAGACCGCTTTGGCGTGAGCTTTGAGACCGAGGAGCTTTCCTCCTTCAAAACCGTCGCCGATCTCTTCCGTTCCGTCGAAGCGAAACTCGGCGAATAAACACATCATATTTATGCAAAGGCGCCTGTTCGGGCGCTTTTTGCACCAAGCCCTAAACAAAGCATTGCAAAGCGTTTGGGACGCGACTATGATTGTGCGTGCCTGAAAAGGCAGTGCTCAGCTAGCTCAACGGTAGAGCAATCGGCTGTTAACCGATCGGTTGTAGGTTCGAATCCTATGCTGAGCGCCACGTGGCCTGTTGGAGAAGTGGCTTAACTCATATCCCTTTCAAGGATACATTCATGGGTTCGAATC
>JAILIV010000006.1 GCA_024695105.1 Bacilli bacterium | reverse complement strand
TTTGCGACGTAGCGGTTTTGCGCGATGGCATCAGACCCGCCGTATTGGCTCGATAGGACCCACTCGACCCCGCAGGCATTATCATCATCGTTTTCGCTGAGATAATAATCTAGACGAATATGAGAGATGTTCGAAAGACCTATCCTGAGTTCGACACTGCAATACGAAACAAGGTTCCCGAAGAAAAACAACGCGGCATGAGATGTCTTGCTATAAGGCAATTTCGCCGGGGAGGTAATCAACGTGAAATTGACGTCCTCGCCAGACCCGGCGCCGTTAGGGACGCGATAGTGATCGATCGTAATCGGGTTGCCTTCGGTGCTATCCAATACGACATTTGAGTCCTCGTCGATTTCCGTATGACGGCTTCCGTTGCCGGTCACGCTCGAATCCGCGTTCGAATTGCAACTTGCGAGGGCAATCGCGGCTAGGGCGATCGTCCCGATGGAGGATAATAGTCTGCGTGCTGTCTTCATGTTTTCTCTCTTCCTTTCGGCGTCTTTGGTCTTAGCGGCACGTAAGAGGATCGGCGCCACATCTTGGTTTTTTTGGATTGAATGGCCCAAATCCAAACATCAATAATGGGAAAGTCGACTCGTCTGATGTGGCACTAAGTTTGTGTTTATATAATAGCCTGTTTTTATACGTGCAACAACGGCGGTCACTGAGGAAAACGAATGCATGTATTATTGATAGCTAAACTTTGCACATATTCGAAATACGTGAAAAAATCTCCGAAGTGACCCAGTTAATTTGACGATCGTTTTTGTCCGTGAACGGATAAACGACTTTGGACTACGACAAACACTTTAAAATGGGCTATCGCGACAATATAATAGGAAAAAAGGGGGGAATTAATATGAAATTAGAAAGATCCGAAGTCAAAGAATTATTGGAGAAGGCCAAAAAGTACATCGACGTCCAGGCATTGCTCAATGGCCGTTATCCGTGCACCGTCAAGAAGCTCAAGGTGAAAGCCGTCCGCGAGCCGCACTCCGATAACGGCATCTACGACTTCCTCGCCATCGTCAGGTCCGACGGCGCCACGAGCTCCCAGCTTTCCTCGATGCAAGCCGACCTCAAGTTGGCATTGGTCGCGACGCTTGACAAGATGCTCAATGGCCGTTACATCATCGTCGGCGACATCGAATACAAGATCAAATAAGCCAGCGCGATCGTTGCCGTTGCCTTTTGGGCAGCGGCTTTTTTTGTCTGAGGGCCCCCGTTAAGTGGGTCCGAGTGAAAATCCCCCAATTATCACGGAGGGATCTCTTATCTTAAGCTGCCGTAGGACGATCCGGGCTATCCCAACGAGGACGGACGGAATCGGACGACGACAAGCGTGTCAGGGCGCGGTCTTTTATCCGATTTTGTCCAAATTCCCCTATCCGTATTATGTCGCCGTACCACCACCCCGCGAGCCCATGAAACGAAAAGCCCCACAGGACTCGGAATTCCCATAAGGCTGCCATTTATCCAGCCAAGCCCGCGTCGTGCGACCCGGCTCGAATATGGCTTGTTTTTAGGCGAGCAGGCCCTCGAGCTCCCCTCGGGCGACCTCTCCGTCCGGGACGATTCTGTAATTTCTGACGGTTCCGTCCTCCTCGACCATGAGGGAGCTGGGCTTCCCGTCGTTGAAGATCAGCGTCGCCTCCCTGCCTCGGACGGGAAAATCTACGGTGTGATGCTCTACAATCTGGACGTTATTATCTCTGTCGGTTATCGCGTGAAATCAAAAAACGGGATCATTTTTCGTAAATGGGCGTCAGAGATTCTCAAGGATTATCTTCTAAAAGGGTATGTCGTTTCTTCTAGCAGAGCCCTTATCGCTGACGAGAACTACATCAATCTGATTAATGAAGTGAACGGTCTGAAAAACAACGTTAATGATAGTAAGAAAGTGCCCGGCTCTAGAATTCGAAATTCCTTCGTTTGCTACGAGGGGAAATTCTATGTCGGCTTTGTTTTTATCAACGAGCTTATTCGTTCGGCCAAAGAACGAGTTGTCATCATCGACGGCTATGCCGACAACGGCGTTTTGGATTTCTTCGTTGGGTCGAAGAAGGGCATCACGAAAACCGTCCTCTGCCATAAAAGAGAAAGAATCGAATTGGGGATTCTAGAAAGATTTATCAAACAATATGGTCAAATCATAATCAAGGAAGACAAAAGTTATCACGATCGGTTTTTGATCATCGATAATGACGTTTATTTGTTGGGTGCATCGCTAAATTCGCTTGGAAACAAAACCTCGACCATTACCAAAACGGCTCAATATAAAATCGAAGACATCTACAAAGGCGAATGACTCAACGAAAACGAAAACCGAGCCCCTTAAGGAAGCTCGGTTCTTTGCTTGCGTTTAGCCACCGATCGCGGAGCAGTGGATGGAGGGCATCTCCATCCGTTCGGCCGTGTCGTTGAAGGCCTGGCGGAAGGTTTTGTCAAACATCTCATTGCTCACGGCAGAGAAGAGGCTGAAGAGCTGTTCCGATTCGCCTTGCCTCATCGATCCTTCCATGACCTTCTCGGTGAAGACGCAGGTCTGGAAGAGGCGGTCGACGACCATCTGGACGAGGGTGAGGTAGTTATTGAGGGTCATGCAGATTCCCTGATCATCACCTCTTTTGCGGAGGACGCCGATCTCGTTAAGCAATTTGGCTAGCGAGGGGAAGTTAACGCCAACCTTAAGGACGATGTTGCCGACGAGGCGGATCTTCTGGTCGACCCCATTGATGCGGATCTTGATGTGGGTTTCCTTAGGGCCGATGACGACGCGCTCGGTCATCTTGTCGAGGCTGCCTTTGATAAAGAGGATGGTGCCTTTGAATTTGGAGGCGAAGAAGGGCTTCTTGTAGCCATGGAAGTCCTTGGGGTCGATGGAGACGGGGTTCGATCCCATCGAACGGCCGATGTAGTTGTTGTTTTCGTCATACATCGCGCAGGTGTAATCGCCTTGCGGGGCGAACATATCCAGCTTGATGTCGTAGACGTTGTTGTTAGCCGGTCCGGCGCGCTGAACGAGGACCTGCCTGTCGTTGATGTTTTTGTAGAGGGCCATGAATTACTCCTTGTTTCGTTGTTTTTATTGTAGTTTCTCTCGCTTTTAGCGCAATGAGAAATTACTTGATGTTCTTGTAGATTTCCTCTGGTATTGGGCGGCCATGGTCATAGAAGTGTCGATCCTCTTCGCTAATCTCCCTTAGAATGCGGGCTGGGTTACCAACAACGATGACGTTGCTAGGGACGTCTTTGGTGACGACTGCGCCGGCGCCCACAACGGCGTTTTCCCCGATTTTGACTCCGGGGAGAATGATGGCTCCCGCTCCGATCCAGGCGTTTTTGCCAATGGTAACCGCTTGTTGCACTGATAGCCTTTGCTTCGTAGTTCAGGGGCGAGAGGGTGGGTGGTACGGCGACATAATACGGATGGACGAACCTGTGCAAAACCGGATAGGTGGCTTTGAACGACGACACAAAGTGTGATTGTCCAAACGCAATTGTTCTCAGTTGTTCAAATTTCTCCGTCCTCCCAAGGCAACAAAAAAACCGAATTCTCACACTTAGTCTATAACGTTAGCAAATAATCACTCCGCAGTCTTTGGTGGAAACCAACCCATGTTGAATCGAACTTCTTTCTTTTCGAGGTCGATATTGGAATAGCAGCAGCTGTCAAAGCCAATCAATGTAAACCCTTCGTGTAAATAGAAGTCGACAGCGTTTACGTTGGATGACTGCGTTTCCAAAATCAAAGCTCGATACTTGCGTTCCTTTGTTATTTCTTTAGCCAAGTTGATCAGTTTCTTTCCGTATCCGTGGCCTCTTAGCCGTTTGTCGACGAATAGTTCCGTAATCAAAAGCCTATTAGACCATTCTTCTGGGCAGACTTCGATCGCGGCAAGCAATTCTCCGTCTTCAATGATTCCGTAAGCGCTGGCCTTTTCCCACCAATCCGCATATAGACCATCCGGATAGTCGCAATCTTCTACATTATGGATAAAGGGTGCCTCGAATTTCTTCTTTCTGATGGGGATCTCGTAGCCGTCGACCGTCTTCAAAACGGAAATGTCGTAGTAATAATCTGATGTATAAGAAATGGGTAAAACGGTGCCCTTCCAGATTTGTTTATCCAGTTTCTGAATGATGTATTCTTTCATAACAACGTCAACGAGACGCTTTTCCCTAACGCCTTAAAGAGCTTACTTATCTTTGCTATCGTCGGATTCCCCAATCCTTTTTCGATTTTCGAAATATCCCCTTGATCAATATGGGATCTCTTGGACAATTCGACCTGCGTAAGGTTCATTTCTTCCCTCGTCTTGGCCAGAAGCAGTCCGATTTGCTGGTTAATAGTCGTTTCCGAGTATCCCACCACTTCGCCACATTCGTAAATGCTCATGGCGTCAAAATCCAAATCGTCGTTCCAGATAACGCCATAGCCGCCTGGGTCAAGGCGCCCGCTTTCAAACAAAGCTCTGTTAGTCTTTAATTCTTCCAGCTGAGGAAATTTAGAAAACATCCTGGTCATGTCATAACGAACAATCTTCCCGTCTTGGAAGGTCATTTCGAGACTTGTGCCCTCTAAAAATCTAACGTTGATGGCTTTGATGAACATGTTACTCAAGTCCTTTCAGTTTCATGTACTTGCCGGTTTCCCACATGTCCGACAGTTCTTTTTGATATTTCAGGATAAATTCTTTGACCATCTTCCTCGCCCTATTGGGAAAAGACCCTTCATAAATCTCGCCGTTGGAGATATAGAAAGTTGCGGCTTCATCTCCATAGAAGGCGTGGATGTGGGGAGGGTTGTGTTCTTTGTCTCTCAAATACATCATGATGATGATTCCATAAAACACACTGATTGTTGGCATATGAACTACCTCCTTTGGATTCACTAATATTATATGGTCTTTACACCATATTTACAAGGAATTGTATGGTTTTTATACCATATTTCGCGATGAGGAGGTCGGCGAGTTCGAGACATGAAAAAAGCTCCCAAAGGAACCTCTTATCTTAAGCTGCCGTAGGACGATCCGGACTGTCCCAACGAGGACGGACGGATTTGGACTACGACAACAAGAAAATAAAAATGGCGGACCGGTTGTAACGGGAGTCGAACCGACTCTCTTTTAAGAAAAACCCCGTCCTCACCGCGGAAATTTGTCGTAATGACCACGGATCCATCGTCATAGACATAGACTGAATTTACGAAAACATCGATTAAGAAGGCTTTGCTTTCTTTGTTAGTGATGTCGATGGTTTTCATCGTTTCAAAGAAGGCTTCGAGCTGTTCCTGGGTTAAGACACAGGAAGATTGACGGGTTGCTCTTAAGTCGTACTCGAGCTTTTCTTTTTGCTCGTTTGCTTCGTTGAGTTTTTTGACCAGGATGGCCATGCTTCCACCCATGCTGATTGCCGTTGTAAGGTTGTCGATGGTTTTCTCCGCTTTCGCGATTGCACGAGTAAGTGAAAGGATTTCCGAATTCTCATCGGATTCCGTTTCAAGAATACGCTTAATGATAAGCTGAACGTTCTTATCGTTTTTAAGCATTTCAAGGACGGCATTCAAAACAAGGGATTCGATTTCATCTTTTGGGATGTTCGGCATGTGCTTATCTTTTTTGCCTTTGGTCTCTGGACAAGTGTAGTAACGGAATTGCTGTCCGTTTCGACTGGTTCCAGAGGTTGAGATAAATTTAGAATTGCAAACGCCGCAAATGAGTTTGCCGACAAGATAGAAGCGTTCCTTTGGTTTGAAATGGGCTCCTCTTTGGCGATTGATAGCAAGCTTGTTTTGCGCTTCTTGGAAAACGGTCTTTTCGATGATTGCCGGGAAAAGGGTTTCATTAACGCCGAGCTTGGTGCGCCAGACGCCGGTATATTTTTCGTTGTGGAGCGTGCGAATAATTGCTGCTTTGTCAAAATGGCGCCCGCGTTCTAAGTAGAAGGAGCGGATCGCGTTACGCGTATATCCCCTATAAAGATACTTGTCGAAAATATCGCGGACGATTTCGGCTTCCTCCTCAACGATTTCCATTGTCCGGGTTTCTTTGTTGAGACGATAGCCTAAAGGAATCGGGCCGCCAGTATATTTTCCTTCGAGGATATTCTGCGTCATGCCCCTTCGAATTTTGGCCGCAAGCTCCACAGAATAATATTCGGCAAAAGCTTCGTTGATGCCATCCATCAAGATTTGTTGAGGGCCTTCAATATATGGCTCGGTCACGGACAAAACCTTGATATTCAACTTGTTGAGCAAAGTCTTGTATTTTGCCGCATCTGCCCTGGATCGAGAAAAGCGGTCCCCTTTCCAAACAATAATGCAGCTAAAAAGGCAGGGGATCCTCCAGTCGATGTCGAGGAAGGGGAACTGCCTCGACAACTGCATAATGGAGTCGTTCTTCGGGACGATGAAGAACGAGATGTACTACGGCCACGAATCGGAATACGGCAGCTTCGAATCGTTCAGCAAAGCCGTCGACGAATTCATAGCCTGGTACAACAACGAGAGGATCAGGTACAACCGATACACGAAAAAATGGATGCCGCCTCAAGCCTGCTTCGAAGCAAGCCTTGGTAGACATCCATTGAGGGTGTCGTTATGATGTTATCAATTCAGTCCAACAAATTGGGTACACATCAGCGGCTCCCTTTTGCAATTCGGCTTATAGGTCGCGAGGATCGATCAGTTCGACCCTGGCTTTGATGCCATAGTATTCCATGTACTTCGCGACGTATTTGTTAATCTTTTCCGTCACTTCTTCCGGGAAGTTGATGGTAGAGAAATAACGAACTGGCTGATACATATCGTCTGGGACGAAGGCTTTCTTGCAATCTTCCGACTGCAGCAGTTCCTCGACATAGACCGAAAGGTCATCGAGCAGGAAGCTCGCATCGAACACAGCGCCATTGTCGATTTTCTTGCTATTTGCTTTCCCGCCTGCTCTGAATAGCAATTGCTTCCAGTCGATCAGGTTCTCCCCTTCCTGGATGAACTTCACGCCGAGCTGGACATAGGCAGGATGCTCATTGCCCTTGCGACGGATGGTGATGTCGACGAATTTCTTCTGCTCTCCGGGAAGCTTGATCGGCTTGGCGAGGAAGAACATCATGCGGGATGTCGTTCCCTCTGGGAAGATGACTTCCGATTTAAAGAGGGATTTCTTGAATTTGAGCCTGGAAAAGGTCTTCTCGTCGAAATGGAAGGCGCCGGCGACCTGCCCGCAGATCGCGAAATCCTTCATATCGACGGTCTTCCAGACGAGAAATCCGTTGTATTCCGGAGGGACGATGAACTGGTCCTTCGTGGTGATCTTCTCTGGGAGGCGCACGATGTTGACGAAATCAAACGTGCCTTTGTTGGTCGCTCCGCCAGGAAGCAATGTGTATGTATTAGCCATAATTCCCCGCTTTATTATTCCACAAGCGGCCAATCGATGATATGGCCAGTCTTGAGGCTTGCAACGAACGCTACTGCTTGACTTGTCACGTAGTAACGGTTCGACACTAGTAACATTTGGTGGAGCATAGCGGGCTCGAACCGCCGACCTCCTCGTTGCGAACGAGGCGCTCTCCCAGCTGAGCTAATGCCCCACGGCTCGATTATTATACTCGGCAAGAGATGCGTTTCAACCCTCCCCATAAATGGGGTGTCGCAATACGTGAATAGGCGTTAGCACGCGTTCACTAAATGAACAAAGGAACCAAGGCCAGGAAGACCGAGAGGACTGGAACGGATACCAAGGCCCCGTACTTGATGAAATCAATGAAGGTGAAGCGAACGTTGTTGTCGTTGACCAAGCCAGAGAAGAGGATGCCCGCCAAAGCACCGATGGGGGTGAGAAAGGCCCCGATGTTGCTTCCGATGATCGAGGCATAAACCCCTTGGCAATAAGCCGACCCAGTCAAGTTCGAGGTGAGGTTGGTGAACAAGATGCTCATCGGGATGTTGTTGATCAGGTTGCTTGCCAGGAAGGAAGAATAGCCATAGACCCAAACGACGTGGTTATTCCCTAAAAAGGAGGAGAGTTGGGCACTGATTCCCTGAACATTCAAGGCCACGACGAGGACGAACATCGAAAGGAAGAACGGAATCAAGGGGTAGGGAAGACGCTTCAAGGTAAACTGGACATGGCTCCATTCCTTCTTGTTGGTCAAAGAATAGACCACCATGAAGGCCAACAAGGAAGCCGCACTGATCAAAGCGATGAGCCACATCTCCATGGGGAAATAGCTCGAAAGAACGAAGAAGACGAGGCAGATGCCCAAAATGGAGACACCCACGATGACCGGGAGTCGTTCTTCCAAGGGATAAACGAGGTCGTTGCTTTGCAAAGGTTGCTTCAATGACTTACGGAATAGCAATAGAAGGAGTCCTAGTTCCACGATTCCCGCGACTAAGGTAGGCACGGCCATGACCTTTAAATAGTCCGCGAAAGAAATGTGGCTCGAGGTCGCCAAATAGATGTTCGTGGGGTTA
>JAILIV010000032.1 GCA_024695105.1 Bacilli bacterium | reverse complement strand
GATGAAAAGGAACCAGCCAAGCGTTTTCATGACATAGGGGAAGCCGATTCTGGTCTTTTCCGCGTCCGCTTCCATCTTCGTCGCCTTGATTAACGCGAAGATAGAGCCTCCTAAAAGGAGAAGGTTCAGGATGAGGAAGATAATCAGGTAGCCCGGGAAGGGATTGGGACCGACGAAGGTCTTGTAGTAGGTCGCCCCGCCGAGAATGTCGCCGAGGATGCCGAGGAAGGCGAGGACCATCAAGAGGATGGAATATAGGCGGGTGAGGCGCTTTTTGCAGCCCGGCTTCTTATAAAGGCGGAGGAGATAGAGGACGGCGATGACGAAGAACATGGTTACGGAAATGGCGGGAAGCGAGACGCTAAGCGAGCCTAATAGTCCGCCCGCCCCGGCATTGAGGATGTCGCTAAAGAACATGTTCGAGGACAGCATCATGAAGAGGGAACCCACGACGGTGAGGACGCTGAGGGCGACGATCAAATGTTGCTTTTTCATCTTATTTGACCTCCGCGTAGGTGTGGTAGTAGTCCTGGTAGGACATGGTGTTGTCGTCGTGGAGAGAGATGACGCGTCCGCCTAGAAGGGAATCTTGGTAGTAGACCCGATCGGTCGCCTTGATGCCATAGCCGAAGTCGATGCCCTGGTAGTTGACGATGTAGTTATTGACGTGGTCGTGGCCGAAGTACATGCCCTTGGTCGAGCCCTTTTCCTTGATGACTTGGAAGAAGCCCGAATTAAATTCGGGGTTGCAGGGGTTTTCGCCCTGGCTTCCGCCGTTGACGTTGAGGGAGGGGTCTTTCTCGGCCGCCGCCCAGGCCTCGTTTACCTCGGGGAGAGGGATGTGATAGAACATCAGGGAGGGGACGACGGTCCCGCCGTTATCGCGGGTCGTCTCGTCGATGAGGGAGGCGTACCAGTCGATCTGGTTCTGCTTGAAGTAGTCGTAGCCGAAATAGGAACCGAAGTAATAACGGTTGCTGTCCATGAAGATCAATTGCTCGAAGACCTTGCCGTCTTTTTTCAGGTTGATCGCGAAGTTGCAGTTGCCGTGGACGTCGTCGTCTTGGATGTCCTTGAAGAGGCAATGGGAGCCGTAGTTATTGAGCTGGTCCGTGAGCCAATCGATGGAGAAATAGCACTGCTCGTCGTGGTTTCCGAAGATGACGGTCCAGGGAACACTATGGGAATCGAAATAGTCTAACAGGCGTCTAGCGGTTCCCTTGGAGGCGTAGGTGAAGAGGTCGCCTGTGACGGCGATGAGATCCGGATTTGCCTCGTTGATGGTCAAATCCATGAAGTCGAAGTGGCGTTGGATGTCGTCTTTGTCGCCGAGGTGGAGGTCGGTAATCTGGAGGATGCGGAAGTCGTTGGCGTAGTCCATTTCCAGCACGTAGTCGCTTATGGCGTGTCGCGAAGAGACACAGGAGGCTAGGCTAAGGGAAGGCAGGACGGTCAAAAGGAGAAAAAATCTCTTGTTCATGTCGTTCTCTCTTTCGTTGTCCTTATTATAAGGTTCTAGGCGCGAGCCCGTAAATGGCTTTGTTTTTGATGAAGGATCTCGATGAAACGGGCTAGAAAAACGTTTTCCCGACGCTATTACTAGACCCGTCCATAAAGAGAGTGGCGAGGGACAAGTCCGCTGACCCACCGACAACCTGCCCTTTAGGGCAAGGTGCCAAAGCTTGCATGATGGGTGAAAATCGCGATTCGAATCTCCCGTCATGACGATGGGAGTTTTCATTTCTCTTTAGGGACGATGCGTACCAAAAGGAAAAAAAGACGCAAATACTCATTGATTTACACGCCCTCGGGATTCGCGAAGGCGAAAAAGGCAAGTCGCCTTTCAGATTCTTCCTCAATGAGCCAAGAGCAATTGCAAACAACTCATTCTTGCTTCTGTACCCCACACAAAGGCTTCGAGAAGCTATGGCACGCAATGAAGTCACGCCCCAAAGCCTGTTAAATGAATCAAAGTCTGCCAAATGAGTAATACGTTCTTGATACATCGTCAGGAACGTTTTTTGTCCACAAAGAAGCGCCGTCGATGGAATGCGCAACAGAGCGTTGCTACCCATCCGAGAGAGACCTTTGTATTATTCCGTCGGAGGAAACGGAAAGATGGAAACGAAACAAATCCTATTTGAACTAAGAAACAAACACGGGTTATCCCAAGACGAACTGGCGGAGAAGGTCTTCGTGACCCGCCAAGCGGTTTCGCGCTGGGAAAACGGGGAGACGATCCCCGCGACGGAAACGCTGAAACTGCTTTCGAAACTCTTCAACGTCTCGATCAATACGCTGCTTGGCTCGCCCCACCCCCTTTATTGCCAATGCTGCGGCATGCCAATGGACGATTCGATCATCGGCAAAGACAAAGACGGCTTCTTGAATGAGGATTACTGCAAGTGGTGCTACGCGGACGGGACCTATACCTACGACGACATGGATGAACTCATCGACGTCTGCGTTCCCCATATGACCAAGGAAGGCTTCTCGGAAGAGCAGGCACGCGCATACATGAAGGAAAACCTCCCTCGCCTTGACTATTGGAAACATCACGATGAGTTAAGCGACAAGGGGAAATTCGATGGCTTTAAGCAAACGCTGGTCGACGAAATCAACGCATTGGGCATCGAAGGCATGCCAAAGGTGACCAAGCTTTGTGCCCTCGTGGGCCAGTACGTGAATGTGGAATACCCTTTGCCTAGCGGGACGAAGGCGAAGTTCCTCAATGACGAAACGACGTATTTGGGCACCCAAGTGGAAAGCGAAGAGGAGAAAGGCCTTTGCTATGGGGTCGTCGCCAACGTGGAATTCATCCTCGTTTGCACTTATCGCGAAGGCGGCGCGGATCCAAAGCTTATCGTGTTCCGAAAAAGATAGATCTTTCGATTGGTAGCGAGGACGTATCGAAAACATCGAAGCCTGCCAAATGATTAATACGTTCCTGATACATATCGCGTCAGGATCTTTTTTCTTATAAAAAGCGCCGGTGATGCGGACTTTTCGCTATTTCCGGCATTCACGCTCGGACCGTCGAACCGTGGATTTCCACCAAGTTTTATGCGGAATCGGACCCGCAGTATTCCCTAAACGATTTTGGCAAGAAAGCGATTTTGTTGACCATCGATCAGATTCTCTATTTTCTTGAGTCCATGAATATCACTCGTCTCGACGAAACCAATCGGGTGGTCGAGAGAAAGGACGCCCCGCTCTTTAATGCCGACTGCGTGCGTGAAGCGATTCTTAACGCCTTCATCCATAATGATTGGGTAGATCTCAACGCGCCGATGGTTTCCGTTTTCTCCGATCGGATTGAAATCCTCTCCTACGGTTCCCTGCCAAGCAAACAAACAAAAGCGGGTTTTTTCGCGGGCAAGAGCAAGCCGCGTTGCAGGGAACTCGCTGAAATATTCTTGCAGCTACGAATCAGCGAGCGCTCGGGCAGAGGGGTAAACAAAATCGTAAATGCCTATGGCGAAAACGCCTTCGAGATCGCAGAGGATTTCATTCGAGTAACGATCCCCTTTGCTTTTGAAAGACAAGCCACACCTTTGGGCAGTGAGCATAAAAATGGGCAAGAAAGTAAGCAAAACCAACTTTCGCGCCACGATCGCGTCATTGCGTTGATTCTCTCCGAAATGAGGGCGAACCCAAAAGTCACGACCGTTCAGTTGATGGCAAAATCCGGCCTTAGCAAAACGGCGATTCAAAACTATTTGCGTGAGTTGTCTGGTAACGGTTTCATCAAGAGGGTAGGCTCCAACAAAGGCGGGCATTGGGAGGTCATCGACTAGATGGGACTATGGGACCTTTATGACCGCGACAGGAAGAAGACCGTTTTAAGCCAGATTCGCGGTGAACAAGGATTGCAAGAACCTGGAGATGACCAATGAGTTCACGCGCTTCTTGGTCCGTAACGAGGAATTAAACGCCATGGCCTCCGTCAAACGTCTGGTCACCCCGGCGAAACAGATGTCGTTTGACTCCGTCTACGCCGCCTTTGGCCAGATTCCCGCCGAGCGCACCTTCTCTCCCGAAGCGCTTGGCGTCAAAGACCCGCTGGCGAAGCAAATCCGCATCGCCTCGTATAAGGTTGGCCGTGGCTTATTGACCGTAGATGAGGCCGTTGCCCTTTATGGGCAATTAGGCTAACGCCGTAGTCTTTCTTTCTTCAAGTATTAGGGTTATGGGCAACCATGGCCCTTTCCTTTCGCCATATGGCGAGTGGAACATAGAACTAGACGAAAAAAGAGTCTTGCCCATATGGGACGCGGGTGCCGTTCGTTGTTTTTCCAATTCGGATGCGATCTCTTCGTCCAAATCGAAGAAAAGGTTTGGATCGGTCTTAGGGTATTTGTCTTTCATTATCCCAAAGGGTTGAGAATTCGCGGACGGTTTTTCGATGGGAACCCGGCACAAAAATGGCCTGCCACCCTTGCCGCCGATTGGATAAACTCGTCCATCACAAATCGTACGATAGCATTGATAAATCGTACGATACTTATTCTCCTATTTTTGGCAAAGAAAGGAGAACGTATGCGCATTATTACCGCTAGTGAGCTGAAGCAAAACTTAGGCAAATATATTGATTTATCCAAAGAGGAAGACATCATCGTCAAGAAAAACGGCAAGGTAGTGACCATGTTGACTTCGCCCACGCTTCGGGAGGACGCGTTGGCTGCCTTTCTCGCCCTTTCGGGGAAATACCAATATGTTGACTATGAAAGTATCCTCGACGAAAGGGATGGCAAACGATGAGGGTCCTCGTTGATACCAATGTCTTTCTCGACTTCCTTTTAAACCGCCCCCCTTTTCAAAAGGACAGTCACGACTTTTTCGAGTATTTCCTGAGCCATCGGCATCAAATCGTTGCATCCCCGATGAGCTTCCGCGACATTGAATACTTGCTACGGAAAGTGGAAAGCGATCCAAACGAACGGAAAAGAAGCCTTCACGCGATTTATTCCATTGTCTATAAGATCATCGACATTCGTGCGGACGATGTTATCAATGACCTTTTCGCCAATCACAAAGACTTTGAAGACGGTTTGCTTATGGAGTCCGCTGAGCGGATGATGCTTGACGCGATCGTCACGAACAACGTTTCGGTTTTTTCGGATAGTCCGGTCCCCGTTTTTACGCCTGCGGCAATTACCGAACACCTCAAAAAGAACGAAGGGCATTAAGGCTTGGTTCTACCCCGCAAAGTGGGATGCTCGCTTTGCGAGAAAGCGTTTATCATTATGACTTGGAGGAAATCCATATGCTTCGTGTAGAACACCTCAGCAAAACGTATCGCAACAGCGACGTCAAAGCCATCGATGACGTGAACCTGGAAATCGAAAATGGCGACATCTTTGGTTTTATAGGCCCGAACGGGGCGGGCAAATCCACGACCATCAAGTGCATCGTTGGGATTCACCCTTATGACGAAGGCTCCATCGTTTTCGATGATATCGATTTGAAGAAAGACCCGTTGGCCTTCAAAAGCCATCTTGCCTACGTTCCCGATAACCCCGACATCTATGAATTCATGACGGGCATCGGTTATTTGGATTTCATCGCCAACGTCTTCCGCATCGGGGAAGAGAAGAACGAACTCATCCACAAATACGCGACGATGTTCGGCATCGAGGAAGACCTCGCCAATCCCATCAAATCGTATTCGCACGGCATGAAGCAAAAGATCCAAATCATCGCCGCGATCATCCATGCGCCCAAACTCATGGTGCTCGATGAGCCTTTCGTTGGTTTGGATCCCAAAGCCGCATTCGACTTGAAAGAGGTCATGAAGGAACTTTGCGCCCAAGGGAGCATGATCCTATTCTCTAGTCACGTCTTGGAAGTGGTGGAGAAGTTCTGCAATAAGATCGCCATCATCAAAAAGGGCAAGATCATCGCCAGTGGAACCACCGAGGAAGTGAAAGCCGGCGAATCCTTAGAAGAGAAGTTCATGGAGCTTTTCGATGAATAGTGGCGTCGGACTATTACTGAAAGTAGAGTTTTCACGGCTTTTGTCGCTTTTGCGCGGAAACCGCAGAAAAATCAGCAAAACCCCAATTTTTCCCTTAGCGATTGGCGCTGTTTTCATGATGATCCTCATGTCGGTCGGCTATTCGTGGATGGTTTTGGCGCCTTTTGTGTCCCAGGGAGTAAGCCCAGCTCCGGCCATCGAAATGTTCGCGGGGGCGGTGTCGATGTTCATCTTCATGGCCACGCTTCGCCAAGCCCGTTCCCTCTATATCGGGGATGATTACGACATGCTTTCCGCCTTGCCGATCCGTAAGCGGGACATCGTGACGGTCAAGATCTTCATGATGTATTTGACGGTTTTCGTCTTGTCGTTCTTGGTGATGGTGCCCCATGGCGTGATGTTAGGGGTTTACGCCCATAACGTGCCCATGATGTTGGTGGCCTTCCTTTTGGCCTTTACCCTTCCCATCGCCCCCGTGGCGGTCGCCGCGCTGATTGCTTTGCTGGTGACCATCGCCACCGCGCGTTTCAAATCCGCCAACTTGGTGTTCGTCATCGTCTATTCCATCCTGATCATCGCCCTTATCGCGGCGAGTATGGTCATGGGCCGTCTTTCCGAGGCGCAAGCCGCGGAAGGGTATACCGCGATGGGTGGCATCATGCGTTGGTTCAACCCGACTTTCATCCTCGCGGAGAAGGCGTTGACGGAATCCTACCTTTATCTGATTCCTTATGTATGCGCCAACATCGTGATCATCGTGGGAACCGTGTTGCTTTTGGCGCTTTTGTTCGACTATCTCCACTCCATTGTCGTCAGCGTGTCCATGAAGAAGTCCTACGTGCGCAAGGAGCTGAAAACGGCGACCCCCGCGCGGCAATTGATTCGCCTCGAGTTTCAACGCCTGATCAATTCGCGCGTCTATTTCATGAATATGATCCTCGGGGCCGTGATGAGCATTTTGGGCACGGCTGCCTTCATGTTCTCCTTCTCCCAGTCCATGGCCACCGCCTCGGAAGAAGCCCTTCCTTTGATGCGAACGCTATTCATCCCCATGCATATCGCGATCGTTTCGTTGATCCTTGGCATCACCAGCCCGACCACGGGCTGCATCAACATTGAGGGGAAGACCTTCTGGATCATTAAGTCGTTGCCGACCGATTATAAGGCGTACATGCGTTCGAAATTGCTGTTCGCGTTATCCATGTATGTCCCCGCGGCGATCATCGCCTCCACCGTGGCGTTGATCTTTTATCAGGGTTCCGCGTGGGACATCGTCGCGATGTACCTTATCCCCGTCGCCTACGTGGTCTTAAATGCCTTGGTGGGTCTCATCGTCGCGCTTCATTTCCCGAAATTGAAGTGGAACAACGAAACCGAGGCCGTGAAGAACTCCATGTCGGTGCTTGTCGCGCTTCTAATTAACTTCGGGGTGACGCTGGTTTTGGGTGCCATCGTCATCGTGATCCCAGCGTTGCTTCCCGCATACGCTTTCATTGGGTACCTCGTGGTGTTTGCCGCGATTATGATCGCGATCATTCCCTGCGCGGTTTACCTGAACAACAACTTCGCCAAGAAGATCGCGGCGATGGAAGAGGCCTGATCCTCG